>JBJYXQ010000674.1:0-4999 GCA_046260035.1 Anaerolineae bacterium | reverse complement strand
GCGCAGTTCGATATCACGGTAGAAAGATCGGCCACGCACTATCGGGTCGAGGTAACAAGCACGGAGGATTTTCAGATGCGCATCGGCGCGTACTTGCCTGCTGTTGCGCACATTGTCGAGGTGCGGCTCAACGACCAACCAGTGGCATGGCACAGGGAAGACATCCTTGCCGGGCATTGCATTGTGTGCGAAGCGATGACACCGGCCGTGCTGTGTGTGCATTACGGTATGGTATAATCGATACACTTCTGTTTGTTGGGGATTTGCAAAAGAGAGAACGATGACAAAACGCAAAAAACGGAACAAACCAGCGGCTAATCGGCAGGGGGCTGCGACTTTGCGCACGCGCGGCAGCAACGCCTTCCGTCTAGGTGATTACAATCAGGCCATCGAGACATGGGAACGTGTCCACGCCCAGGCCCCGAACATGCTACCGCCAGCGGCGTTGGCGGAAGCCTACTTCCGGCGCGGTCAGGAGCACCTCGCCAGGCAGCAGCCTGATCTTGAGGCCGGATTGAGCGACTTGCGCCGCGCAGTGGAATTGCAGCCCGAAGATGCGTGTTACGCCTATCACCTGGGACTGGCCTCCCAACGCAGAGGCGATCTTAAAACGGCCATCATCCACTACGAAAAGGTGCGTCAAAATCCGGACAGCCCCTTTGCGCACCGCGCGGCTTATCCCCTGGCGCTGGCGCTCTTGCAGGAAGGCCTCGATCCAACCGGCAAGCCGGTGTGGGCCAAGCTTACCGATCATGAAAAGGGATTGCTGCGCGCAGCGACCGCTTTCCGCCGCCGGCCTTACACGCTCACAGGAGATGCCCCACTGCTATGGCAGGGATTGGTCGCGCTGGACGCGACCGACGACGCCAAGGCGCAACGTTTGCTCCACGAAGCGCTGCAAGCGCCCAGTTCTCCCACGGCAGCGTCCATCACCCGCTATTATCTCGGCGTGCTCGCTGCGCGGGCGGAAGATGAGGACACAGCGCGTAAACTGTGGACCCAAGCCTATGCCGAAGGCTACCGCTCGGAATCCCTGTCATACAATCTGGGGGAAATCTACCATCGCCTGGCCGAGCAACGCTTACTCGAAGACGACGCAGCCAGCGCGCTGGCCGCCGCCAACGAAGCCGCCCGGCACGCGCCGCCTGACAAACGCTTCGACGAACTGCTGTCACAGATTCATCAACGGCTCGGCTATCAGGCGGCCTCGGCCGGCCAGTGGGAACAGGCGTTAAACCATTGGGATGAAGCCCGCCAACGGGATGGGGGCAGCTTCCGGCTGGCCTACAATCTGGCGCTGGCGTATGAGAAGATCGAGGATTTCTTCGAAGCAGCGGAGTTCTGGCGCGAGGCTTTACGCCGCCGCCCGCGCAAAGCCGATCACCCCGACGCGATCAGCGACGAACAGGTAGCCCTATTGTGGAAACGCGCCGCCGAAGCCTACATCCGAGAGGGCGAATATGAAGAGGCCATCAACGTTTACAAGCAGGCCGTCAAGTGGAATCCCGACAGTCTCGAAACGCGCATGGCGCTGGTCGACGGGCTTATCAACGATGGGCGCTTCTGGGCAGCGGAAAATGAATTGCAGCGCATCCTGGAGAAGGACGAGAACTACATCCCCGCCCTACTGCGGATGGGCGAGGTGCTTGCCGAAAGCAGAAGCTGGTGGCAGGCGTCGGGCGCGCCGCGTTACTGGACGCGCATCCTGGAGCTAGAGCCTAATCATGAAGCCGCCCGCCAGGCGCTCGTCGACTACTACCTCGATCAGGGCGAAAACGCAATGTCGTGGTCGAATTTCCAATCGGGCATAGAGTCTTACAATAAGGCATTGCAATACCAACCCAACAACGGCTACATTTTGGCGCGCCTGGGCGCGTGTTATATGTGGATGGAGCAATACGAGACCGCGCAATCTTACCTCGATCGGGCGCTTGCCTGCGGCGGGCAGGATTTACGCGTCTACGAGCAGCTTATCCACGTCTGGTTGGACGAACGCGATCCCGAACGCGCCGGAGAGGTGCTGCGCCAGGCCGAAACCGCGATCAAAGACATCCCGGTGGAGTTCTATCTCGCGCAGGCTATTTACGCTATGGAGGTTGATGTGGCGATGGGTCCACCCTGGCTGGATCGCGCGATCGAGGTGTCGCCGCCCGCAGACGAACCGCTAGCAAAGGTCGGGCAGTTATTGGCGCTTTCCACGTTCACCGATGTCGCGCAAACGTATCTGGAACGCGCGATTGCCGCCGGGCAAGAAGTTGTGCACTGCTGGACGTCGCTGGCGATGCTCGCATTGCGACGCGGCGACTCACAAGCTGCGCGCGGTTACGTTCGTGACGCGGAAAAAGCAGCTCGCAAGTCTAGGAATCCAGAAGATCAGCAGCAAATCAAGATGATCCGCGAACTGTTCGACATCCCGCCAGAAGTGCTCAATATGATGATACACGGGCTTGGCTCCGGGATGCTCGGCGGGCCGGAGGGAATGCCGCTCTTGCCGGACTTAATCGATGATTTCGATGACGATGAGGAATGGGACGATGACGATGACTTCTTCAACCCCTTTAGATAGTGATCCCCAGGCGAAGCGCCAGACGCGGCGTGGGGGACTGCAACCCGATCTGACAAGCAGCGATCCGTATGCCGTGCTGGGACTACAGCGCGGCGCGACGGCGCATGAAATCAAACGCGCTTACTTCGCGCTCGTGCGCGAACATTCGCCCGAAGAGCACCCCGATACCTTCAAGTTGATCCGCGCGGCCTACGAAAAGCTACGCACCGCCGACGCGAAGGCCGTCACCGATCTTTTCCTCTTCCAGCCGTCCACGCCGTGGGAGCCACGCAAGCGCCCGCGCAAACTTGATCTTATCTTCCACAGCGACGATGTCTGGCGCCTGCTGCAACAACACGGCGACTTGGGGCAAACGAATTTCAAAAAGGACTACCGGCCGATTCAGCTATGAGTGACCGTCGTCGAGTCTGGGCCACATTGGCCGATTTACTCACCCGCCTAGAAGGCGACCTCACATCGCGCCTGCCGGTGACTAGCCCGGTCGCCGAACCACCCGCTGGTCTGGATGCGCTGGAAAAGGAAGTACGCAAACTCGGCAAGGCGCAGTTCAAAGCGAACATGTTGGCCGAAGAACAGGCCACGCGAACCGAGAAGGCACTCGCCGAATTGAACGTACAACGGGCGCAACAGGCCGAACTGGTGGAGCAACTGGCCGAAGAGAAAGTGTGTGCCGCACGTCAGGCATGGCTGGAATCCTTGTTGCCAGCGCTGGACGGCTTAGACAACGCGATTGCCAGCGGCAAGCGGTATCTGGCGGCGCGGGACAAAGCGACGGCGTCGCCCAACCTCACGCCGGAGCAGGCGCTCCTCATCTCGCCTGCCGACCGGGCCAAGCTCGATAGTTGGCTGAGCGGACTGCGCTTGGTGCGCGAGCGGCTGTTGGCTGTGCTAGAGGCCGGTGGCGTTACCGCTATCCCCACCGTTGGGCACAGGTTCGATCCCTACCAACATGTAGCGATGGCGACGACGGCGCATGTACCGCCGGAGTTCAACGGCTCTGACGAGACGCCGGTCGTCTCCGGTACCATCGTCTCCGAGGATCGCCGGGGCTACCGTACCGCCGACCGCGTCCTCCGTTATGCCGATGTTGTCGTCTATCGTCCCGAAGTATAATGAGGCAAGAGGCAGGATGCCGAATTGACGGCTACATTCACCATCGGTACTCACTTTACCCGATTACAGATTACCAGTTACCAATCTCAGGAGCACTATGAGCACAATTGTAGGCATCGATTTGGGTACGACCAACTCCGGCGTGGCAGTGGTACACAACGGGGCGCCGGTCATGCTGCCGAACGGCGATGAACGCATCACACCTTCGGTCGTCGGCTACACCGCTCATGGCGAATGGTTGGTGGGCACGCCGGCCCGCAACCAGTACATCTTCGATCCCGACAACACTGTGCGTTCGATCAAACGATCAATGGGCACTGCGACGCGTGTCACGATGGGCGGGCGCACGTTTACCCCCCAGGAGGTCTCAGCCTTCATCCTGCGCGAAATGAAACGCATCGCCGAACTCAATGTAGGTAGCGAAGTCACCGACGCCGTCATCACCGTGCCTGCCTACTTCTCCGACGCGGCGCGGCAGGCGACACGCGACGCCGGCGAAATCGCCGGATTCAACGTGCGCCGCATCATCAATGAACCGACGGCGGCGGCGCTGGCCTACGGGTTGAACCTGGGTGAGGATCAGTTGGCGCTGGTCTACGACCTGGGCGGCGGCACATTCGATGTCTCACTGGTGGAACTTATGGATGGCATCGTCGAGGTGCGTGCCAGCCACGGCAACACCCGTCTGGGCGGCGACGACTTCGATGAGCGGCTGGCCCGGCTCATCGCCGCGCAGTTCGAGGAGCGCTATGACCTCGATCTGCGGGAGAACCGGCGGGCATGGGCGCGTTTGCAGCGCGCCGCGGAGATGGCGAAGATCGCGCTCTCCGACCATCCATTTGCATGGATCAAGGAAGAGTACATCGCCGAAAAACGCGGCATTCCGCTGCACCTGGAATGTGAGGTCAGCCGGCAAGAATTCGAGGATGTCATCGGCGATTTGCTCGACCAGACGACGGCTTCCATCGAGCGGGTGTTGAATGACGCAGGCGTCACTGCCGATCAACTGACCCAGGTGTTGATGGTCGGCGGTTCGTCGCGGGTACCGGCGGTGTGGGAACTGGTGGCAAATTATCTGGATACCGAACCTCGCATGACGCTGAATCCCGAGGAGGTGGTGGCGCTAGGCGCCGGGGTGCAGGCTGCTATCATCGCCGGAGAACCTATCGACGCCATCCTGGTAGACGTGACCCCCTACTCACTCGGCATCGCCGTCGCCGAAACCCGGCTGGGGCGCGTGATCACCGACCGCTACAAGGTGCTCATCCACCGCAATACCACCATCCCCGTGACCAAAGAGGACGTGTTCAGCACACTTTA
>JBJYXQ010000673.1:0-1541 GCA_046260035.1 Anaerolineae bacterium | reverse complement strand
CGGGGGTCTGCCAACTAGAGGTCCCACGCCCAGCCTTGCAATGTCTGCTTTAGGGGGTAAAGCCGACCTTCTCGATGTACCAGGCCGACGGCAGCTTCTGACCCGGAGGCGACATCGGGGCGCTAATTGAAGAGCCAGGTGAAGCGGCCTTTGACGGCGTTGTCGGTGACCTCATCGGAGAACTGGCCGGAATAGGACACACCAGCGGTGATCCTATCGCTCACCGCGAAATCCATACCCGCATCCAGTAGCGCACTGTCTTCAGCGAGTGGTACGCCGGCCACGTCAAAGCCGATGCCTGTGGATGCGAAGGCGAGTACAGCTCCAGGGGTTACATCGTCAAAGGCATGCTGCCAGGCGGCAGAGATATGCGGAGTGACTTGCGTCGCCCCCCAATGCATGGTCGTTGCGGCCCGCAAGCCCACGGTGGAGTAGCCCACATCTTGATCCGCAGCGCCCTGTAAAGAGGCCAGAGCCCCGCCACGCTCACGGAAGCTGTCTGAGTCGACGGAGACGTAAGCCAGGCCTGCAAACGGCTCCAGCGCTATGCCGCCCATCTGCGTGGGATAGGCAACCTCGCCGAAGAGCTGCCCAGTGTCGGCATCGTAATTCGCCGTCTGCCGCTCGTAGAAGCCAGGGAAGAGCACAGCGCGGGACGTGTCGACCTCGTTCCAAGCCCACATGCCACCACCTCTAAGTGCGACCGGTCCAGCCAAGCCCCCGAGATAACCGCCCAGGTGGTAGCTCTCCACATTGGCCGCGCTGTACCGCGCATCCACAGCCACATCGGAGAATGAGGCACCCGTCGCCAGGCCCACACGCCAGGAGCCACCGATATTGGCATCCATGCCAGAGATAAACCCGCCAAAGTCTCGGTCGGCAGACGCCGCATTACCATCGGTATCGAAGTCACCCCACGCACCAAAGGCCCGCGTCCAGAAGGCGAGCGGCACCGGCGCCGGCGCGTCGAGCAGATGTTTGCCGTCATACAGCGAGGAATCTGCGCCCAGTATCATCGCCTGGCTGTCATAGGTGACCATTTGCGGGCCGCCCGCCGCGAGAGACTCCCCCGTATGACCCGCCTGCATCAAACGTCCCAGCACGGCTTCGCGCACATAGCGGCTGTCGTCAGCCAAGGTTCCTGCGACGGTGGCGTGGACCTCGCCCGACAGGGCGTTGAACGCTTGACGCGCGCCTTGCTTCGTTTGGCTGATAACGGCGAGGTATAGAGGGTTGTCGAGGGGGAACGCGCTGATCGCCTTCGCGACGTTGCACTGGTTGCGAGTCTTTGTCACCGAGCAGAAGTCAAATGTCTTGTTGATCAAAGTAAGCACGACATCGTTGCCTGTACCGCCATCGTAGATGATGCTCGGCGCGAGGAAGGCGAGATTGTTCGTAACTTGGCCGAACGTGCCATTGACGGCGTCGCTGCCGTCGTTGTCGATAATTACGTAGTCAGTCTTGGGCTTGTAAGCCCCGGGCGCCGCTAGGACGCGCAACGTCGCGCCCGTGAGGTTGACGGTGCCCTTCACGATGACCTT
>JBJYXQ010000672.1:0-9163 GCA_046260035.1 Anaerolineae bacterium | reverse complement strand
AAGGAGAGCTGCAACCGTTGACTGGGGACGGGATGTTACGCTCATCATTGATCCGCCTCGACGGTAGCGAAAATCGCATCCGGGCCGTCTGTGAAGGGTCGCAGCTTCGCATGTACATCAACGGTGAGCAAGCAGCGCAGGTGGAAGATGAAACACTTGAGCGTGGTGACGTTGGCATGGCTGCGGGCACGCTCCGTCAGGGCGGCACGATTGTGTGGTTCGACGACCTGGAGGTGGACAAACCATGATCCAGAACCGAGGGCAAAGACGCTGGCTGTTGGGTGTAACGTTATGTGTAGTTGTCGTCATATTGCTTGCGTGCGGCGCAGGGGATCATGGTCCCTGGACGGAAACGTTCGATGATGTAGGCGACTGGCAATTGAGCGCTGATGCCGCGGCGTCTGTTGCAGTGGCGGATGGTGTGCTGCGCGTGCATGTGTTCGAGGTGGGGCAGGTAGCGTGGACGGCGGCGAGCCGCACCTACAGCGATTTCCATCTCAGTGTGGAAACGACACAGGTCTCCGGCCCGGATGACAACGAATATGGCGTTCTGGTGCGTATGGACGGCGATCAGCAGTTCTACGTGTTCTCCATCAGTGGCGATGGGTATGCGCGGGCAGCCTGGTACAGCAGTGGGACGTGGAATCTCTTAGGGTCGGATTGGATGCCAAGTGATGCGATCCATCAGGGCGCGGCGACCAATGTGTTGGAACTCGAAGCGCGCGGTACGACCTTTGTTTTCACTGTCAATGGGACGCAGGTGTTGCAGGTCGAAGACGCCCAGCTCGCCAAAGGCGACATTGGCCTCTACGCCGGCGCATTTAATGAAGCGGATGTGGTCATTGACTTTGACAATCTGGAGGTTCAGCCGTTGCAGGAGTGACGGTGGAAAATGTATGAAAAATTCATCTGCTGAACAAAAAGCATACCGCTATCCCTGGGCACGCGCTTTGATGCTGGTTGTGCTCTACGGAGCATTGCTCGTTTTCTTATGGCATTTCCCCACATCGGGTGGGCGTGCCTTTTTCCAGTCTTTGTTTAAGGGATTCCTGTATGTGATCGCGGGGCTGGCACTGGTCGCCGTTACCGCGATCTTCTTCCTCTTTTTCCCCCTTCCTCCGGTATCGGATAAGCAAATGGGTGATCTTGTTGATGACGCCTACGATGAGGATGTCGACGATTTGATCGGTGCTGTTCTACCGGCCCGTTCGTTGATGGTCCCTGCGTTTAAGTCCTCCAAGGTCGCACCCCGCATCTGGGAGATATTGTTCGCGTTTCAGCATGAATATGGGGGCGATTTTGATATTCTCGCCGATGCCTATACGGGCGTTATTGCCGTTGTCGAGGAGGAGGAAGAAGAGGCTGAGTACGTCCTCGACGAGATCCGTTCCCGCTTGAAAGCCGCCGATATCGCCGTTCGCAGTCCACGTTGATGCAGGTATACCTAGAATCCCTCGGCTGCCGTCTGAATACGGCAGAAACGGAGACCCTGTCGCGGCGTTTTGCCGGGGCTGGTCATGACGTGGTCTCAGCACCCGAAACAGCAGATGTTATCGTGCTGAACTCCTGCGCCGTCACCGCGCAGGCGGCGCGGAAGAGTCGCCACCGGTTGCACTCGCTCCACCGGTTGAATCCTCAAGCACGTCTGGCAGTCGTCGGCTGCTGGGCCACCGAAAATGCAGCGCGCGTTGCCGCGTTTCCTGGCGTGACGTGGACTGTTCCTAATGCCGACAAATCCCGCGCGGTGGAGATCATCACCGGCGTGGATGCCCCGCCCGTTGCATGGTCGCCGGGTCGGTGGGGACACACACGCGTTTTCCTCGCTGTGCAGGATGGTTGCGATCACGCCTGTACTTATTGTATCACGCGGGTATTACGTGGACCGGCACATAGCCGTCCATTGGACGATGCAGTGCAGTTTGCACACGAACTGGTCGTGCAGGGGGCGCAGGAAATCGTACTCACGGGCGTGAGTTTGGGCGCTTACGGTCACGATCTGGGAATGGCTCAAGGACTGGCGACGCTGGTCGACACTTTACTCCGTGAAACGACTATCCCCCGCTTGCGCCTTTCTTCGGTTGAACCGTGGGATGTGGACGATACCTTGCTGCGTCAGTGGGAGAATTCCCGTCTTTGCCGCCAGCTCCACCTGCCTCTGCAATCCGGTTCCGATGCTGTGCTCAAGCGGATGGGCCGTCGAATGAGCTCTGGACAATTCGCGGCACTGGTAGACGCGGCGCGCGCTATTTCTCCCGACATCGCTATCACCACCGATATTATCGCCGGTTTTCCTGGTGAGACAGACACTGACTTCACGGAGAGCATAGATTTTGTGGCGCAGGTCGCGTTTGCCCGCCTGCACGTTTTTCCGTACTCCACGCGTCCTGGGACGCCGGCTGCGCGTCTGCCGAACCCTATCCCCGCGGCGCTGCGACGAGAGCGCGCTGCGCGTATGCGTGCACTAGGGGAACAATTGGCAGTGGATTATCGTCTTAAATTCATCGGCCAGATTCTGCCTGTGCTATGGGAAAAAAGGGACGATGCTGGCTATTGGCGCGGGTGGACGGACAATTACCTTGAGGTGCTAACACAATCGGAGATTGATCTGTACAATCGGATTACCCCGACGTTGTTGGTGGAGGCGATGGAGCAAGGCGTTGTCGGGCGCGTCTGAATCAAGGTTGCGGATTGTGTTACCTATGGTATATATGATGCTGTGTTTTCCGTCTATGCCGCACTGAGCCGTGCCGAGACGTTCTCGCACGGCGATTTCCTTGTTAGAAACAGAAACGCAAAGACAAATCGAAAGGAGTTTGACATGAATCAGCAGTACGCAGAGAAGAGGCGCGTGTTTGTCCTGTTAGCACTTGCTGGAGCCATCCTGATGGGATTGGTCTGGTTAGCAGGCGTTCACAGTGCACGTGCCCAGGGCACGTTGTTGCTCAACACATCTTATAAGGATGCAAACCCGCGTAACGTGGGAGCTGGCGGCACGGTAGCCTATTCCATCGTCTTGAACAACGACAGCCTCAGCACGACAACCTCTATTGAGGTTAACGATCCTTTGGCGCCAGAGTTGACCTATGTTTCTGGAAGCTTGAGTGTCGCGCCTGAAGGTGCGGGTGTCTTTTTGCCTTCTGGAAGTGGTGTGCAGTTCACGATTTTCCCCATTGCGCCCGGTGATACAGTGACATTGTCGTTCCAGGCGACGGTGACAACCACAGTATCGCCCGACGATGTGATCACCAACACAGCGACCATCACCGAGGGTGGTGTTGCCTTCACCCGTTCTGCGGTCATCACCATAACCGATGCTCCCGTTGTGCAGATTCGCCAACCCGTCAGTGGAACGTTACTAACCGCACAGTCTGGGACCAACGTTGTCATTAGCGGCTATGCCTGGGATAGCAGCAACGATCCGGGATTCCCGGCGACACCGGTAATTGAGTCTATCAGTACTCCATCTGGCGGTGCTTACTTTGTCAGTTGGACTCAGGGCGCTGATGCGCTGGCTTACCAACTGCAGGAATCAACCAGCCCCTACTTCGACGAAAATCTCGTTGACTATAATCCTACTACCGACCTCTCATATCAGTACGTCACCGGTAAAACCGCAGGCACCTACTACTATCGTCTGCGTGCAATCAATCTGGTGGGCAGCAGCCTTTGGAGTGATGTTCACTCGGTGGTTGTTACACCAGCAATGCTACGGCAGTTAGCTGAAGGTTTCGAGTCACCCACTACCGGGACGGCTACGGCAGCAGTTCCTGCTGTCTATGTTCGTATCAATGGTGGGGTATGGCAAGCCGCGACGGTGACGCAAAACGCTGATGGCTATTGGGATTGGGACTTTAACTGGTCTCTACCGCAAGAGGATGATGCTGTTTATACCATCGAGGCGCGTTCACAGGATGCTGGAGGCAATTACGGTGAGATCGATACGATCCGTGTTACGATCCGCAATGGCATTCGCTACTATTACTTACCGCTCGTTGTGAAGCGCTATCCACCGATACCGTATGCGCCGCTACTCACGCTGCCAAGCAATGACACCTACGGCAATTACCAACTCAGTTGGAGTTATACTCAGTCCACTGATCCTTACAAGCCGACATCTTACACGTTCCAGGAAGCGACGAATGCGAGCTTCACATCTCCGACAGAACTGACTTTCCCAGCGACCACGCTCTCCCAGTCGTATACGGACAAAACCGTGGGTACCTACTACTATCGCGTGCGGGGCAATAACACCTATGGTGCCGGTTCATGGAGTAACGTGCAGACCGTTGTTGTGCAGGCGAAGGGTTTCTACGACACTTTCTCCGATATCAATTCTGGATGGCCGCGAAAGGTCTTTACCGTGGATGGTCGGGGAGTATTGGATGCTGCCTATGATAGTGGCACGTACCGGATGAAGATCTTGCTTGATACGTACGGTCTCAACAACAGGCGTATGGGTATCCTCCCTGCGCCATATACCCATACTGATAACACTTATGATGTGGAGGTACAACATAAGTTTGTCAAGGCGGCAGATCAGAATAATTTCGACCCGACTTCGGGTAAAGCGGGGATCATCTTCTATGGTGTGCGGACTGATGGGGGAACAGGTTACTTTGAGACACCCTACATTGTGGAATGGAATTTTGAGGGACACTGTTCTATTAGCCGCTATCTTAACTATAGCTATGCGACAGGATTCAATCCGTATGTGCCTGTCGCCTGGCTAGAACGCGACCCGATCCTCTTGAACTGGCAATCGTGTCCCGGACTACAAGCCGGCTACGATAAACTTGTCACTGCTCGCGTAGAAATGCGTGGCAGCTATATCAATGTCTACTTCAACAATACTTATGTAGGGACGTACAGTGCTACGTTCTCGGGTAGTCCCTACGTTGGGTTGGTAACAGGTTCCTGGGATCGCACGCCTGTGGAATCGCATTTCGATAATTTCCGTGTGACCGATCGATAATGTTGTGAACAATCTGAGGGAACAATCATTGTATGATGATTGTTCCCTCAGATGTATTTTGTAAATATAGGAGGAGGAAAGTTGATCTGCATGGACAGGCAAAGACGGTTGTCGTTTCTAAGGGGAATTTTTATCGTTGTAACTGTAGTGTTGAGCCTTGTTTTATTTGGGGTATGGAGCACCTACTCAAAGCCGGTTTCAGCGCATTCGCCGGGGGAATTCCCTTCATCCAGTGCGTTAGTGCAATCGAAATCATTGGCAGCCTCTGTTAGTGATATCCCGGGGTCGGTTAATGCCGTTGATACGATCATTTTACCAGGGGCTCTGCAAGTTGCTAAGAGTTATACTCCAGATCCAGTCTACGCGAGCGATACGGTGACTTTCACTATCGCGTTACGCAATATAACTACCACTACTTTTGGGATCACCGTCACGGACAAGTTGCTGCCTGAGCTAACGATTGTATGCGGCAGCGAGTACGTTAACCCGGAAGGGATAAGCCCTGTATGCGACGCGCAGCAGAATGCAATCACCTATACTGCGCCAATCACGGCGCAAACCAGTGTAACGTTAACGTTCCAGGCCAGGATTGGTTCTACGTTATTGGCAGGATATAGCATCCCCAATACGGTGTGGGCTTACTATGGCGAGCACATCATTACGGATACCGTTGAGCTGGTTATTGCCGGAACTTCTTATGTTTACCTCCCGCTTGTCACGCGCTACTGGCCCCCGATACCGTATGCTCCGTCCATCAGTGTCAATACGCCGGACTTGGGAGGTAATTATACGGTGAGTTGGACTTACAGCGACCATCCAACTCAAACAGTACCAACCAGTTATGAGTTACAAGAGTCGTCGAGTGCAAATTTCATTACCTCGACATCTTATACATTGTCTGGTTCGACATATGCCCATAGCTTTGCTGATAAACCCAATGGATTGTACTATTACCGCGTGCGGGGTATTAACGCCTATGGTATAGGTTCGTGGAGCCAGACGGTTACGGCTTTGGTTAGCCGCGTATTCTATGATGGTTTCTCCAATCCAGATTCGGGTTGGCATACCGGTAATGACGAGCGATACAATTTCTGGGATCCTGCTCATCCTGGTTGGGAAACCGTATCTTACATTGATATTCTTGACGACCACTACCGTTTCTATATCCCTCTGACCCGTCATGCCGGCGGGGACGTGGATACTTGGTGGGTTTGGCCGGCTGTGTCTGCACCACTCCCTGATGTTATGCAGCCGATACCGGAGAATTATTGTATCGAAGCACGCGCGCGTTTTGTCAGTCATACTGGAAGTGGGATAATCTGGTGGGCGCACTGGGGCATTGTCTTTGCAGCCAACGACTCATTCAGGAATCTCCACACTTTCCAGATCAACGATAATCGCAACCGAGCAGTGGTCCAATACCCATATTACGAATATCCCGGAAACAATAATATCCGCTACCGTACCTTGGATCCAGGTGATCAAACTAACCTTGAATTACGTCTCGTTGACTGGGAAAATGATGGTTACCAATTTTACAATATCGCTAGCAATCCAGCCTACAATACCATCAAAGTCGTTGTGCATGACGGTCGGGTTGATTGTTATGTGAATGGTGTCTGGATGATACGTTATGATTTTGGCTCTGGACTCACGCACGATAAGATCGGATTGATCGCCGGGAACTGGGAAGTAACGCCACAGGAATTGCTGATAGATTACTTCCGCTATGACCCAGGTTGTACAGAGGCACAACAGTGAAATTTCGCCGTCTCTGGGCGAATCTGTTCCGTATCGCCCTGAGTGTGACGGCGCTGGTTTTGCTGCTGCGCGAAGTTGGGAGCGCAGATGTTGTAGAAGTGCTACGGTACGCCGACCCCGGTTATCTGGGGTCGGCGTGCTTGCTTTTTCTCCTGGGGATCGTGATCCGTGTCTTTCGCTGGCGGGCGTTGCTTCACGGTCTGGGCGTAACCCCACCATTACGATTGCTGCTCAAGCTCTACCTCGTCGGCAATTTTTTCAACACCGTCCTCCCCTCTGGTTTCGGTGGCGACGTAGTGCGAGTGGTCGAACTGGCGCAACAGGATCACACTACAACGCAGGCGCCGGCTGCTGTTGGGACCGTTATCGTCGATCGTCTCACGGGTATTCTTTCCTTGATGGTGCTTGGATTGGTCGTGTTGCCGTTCACCCGAGGTTTAGCGCCCTGGCTGGTGGGGACGTTCGTCGTCGTCGCGGTGGGGGGCTTACTGGGCGGTGCGCTGCTCCTGGAAGGGCGGCTGCTGCGCCGCATCACCGCGCGATTACCGCAGGCACTTTCCCTGGCTGGGCAGGGAAAGCTGGCGAACATCTACGCCGCGGTTAGCGGTTCAGGTGCGCGTGCCGTGTGGCAGGCGTTGGCGCTGTCTACGCTGTTCAACCTGGTGAACATCATCATCTACTGGCTATGCGGCCTTGCCGTGGGCATCGACGTGCCACTTGGCTTCTACTTCGTCTTTGTGCCGCTGCTCTCGCTGACGTTGCTCATCCCCATTTCCGTGGGCGGCCTTGGAGCGCGGGATTGGGTGGCGCAGCCGCTTTTTGGCTCTGTGGGCGTGCCCAATGCCGTCGCTGCGGGGATGACGCTTTCTGTGTATGCGGTGACGTTGACCGTTGGCTTGATCGGTCTGACGATTTATTTGGCGGAAGGCCTTGCCGGGCTGTGGGAACGAGAAGAAAACCATGAAGCCTGATCGGATATTCGGCATATTGTTGCTCGTTTTTGTGGCGCTGACGGCGACGGTGAGCCTCATCAACCCACTTTTCGAAGCTCCGGACGAAATCCGCCATTACCGCTACATCCGCAAGCTCATCACCGAGCGTCGATTGCCCATCCAAGGGCAAGAGGAAGTGCGCTCGCAAAGCCACCATCCGCCCCTCTATTACACGCTGGCCGCGCTGGCGAGTGCGTGGGTGCCTTCGCCCCACACCAGTACGTATGAGCATCCCATCAATCCCTTTTGGGGTTACCGTAACTGGGAAGTGGGCGTGGACAACAAATTGCAGTACTGGCACGGAGACGCCGAACGTTTCCCCTTCCGTGAGGGGTTCCTGGCGGTGATGATCCCGCGCTGGGTCAACGTGCTGTTGGGCGCACTCACCGTGGCCTTGACATATCAGATTGGGCGGCGCGTGTGGCCGGATGCGCCGGCGTTGGCGCTGGGCAGCGCGGCGGTCGTCGCGTTCAACCCCCAATTTATCTATATGAGTGCGGCCATCAACAACGACATCATCGCGGCTGCGTGTGGAGCTGCGATTCTGCTCTTATGTATTCGCATTATCCAGAGCGGGGCAGACCGCCACACGGTGATTTGGCTGGGTATCGTCTATGGTTGTGCGTTGCTATCTAAGTTACATTTGGCTGTAGCCGGAGCACCGATCGCGTTGGCGTTATTCTGGGAAGCTTGGGAGAGAAGGCGTGAGCACCGGGGACACTTGGCATGGGGGCGCCGTTGGATCAGCGGCCTGCTGATGGTGGGCGTTATCGTTCTGCTGCTAGCCGGATGGTGGTTCATCCGCAACTGGATGCTTTATGGCGATCCGACCGGGATGCGCGTGCTCAATGAATTATGGGCTGGGCGTTCGGCCCGCGATAATTGGTGGGCGATTGGGCAGGGCTTGCCGTACCTGTGGGCCAGTCTGTGGGGGCGCTTTGGATATGGACAAATCCCGCTGCCTCAAGGCATATATACCGTCATCTTGGGCGTCTGTGCTATGAGCCTACTCGGTTATGTGCTGCCCGGCCGGCGACGCTTCTCCATGCCACTGGTGCTTTTGTTGATCCTGACCATCGTCCTGTACACTGCCATCGTGTTATATTATATGCTCATCCAACCGGCCGGTGCGATGGGACGGTTTCTGTTCCCCGCGTTACCTGCTTTTGCCATCGTCGTTGTTGGGGGATGGTATGGCTGGTTGCGAACCCCGGTGCGTACGGCTGTGAGCGTTGGCGCGTCGATGGTCCTCTTGCTCGGCATCGCGCTGGGCGGTTACCTCTGGCCTGCCGTGCGCTATCCGCCGCGCACGACGGTTGCCCAAACATCCGCCGATACGTCTATCGCACAATTCGGTGATGTAGCCCGCGTTTTAGCCGTGGAGACCAGCCCGGCGCAGGTGCGCCCTGGCGAACCGGTGTGGGTCCAGGTGACGTGG
>JBJYXQ010000671.1:0-1643 GCA_046260035.1 Anaerolineae bacterium | reverse complement strand
TGGGCACAGGCGGGCTACGAGTTCCTGCCGAGTTACCTCGACACACTGGCCGTCAACTATGGCGCAGGGCTGCGATTGGCCGATTTTACGCAGGACGCGCTCCGAGAGGAAGCTCGCCAGACAATCAACGACTGGGTCAGTGACCAAACTGAGGACAAGATCAAGGAACTGCTGAAACAAGGCGACCTCACACCGGATGCGCGGCTGGTATTGCTCAACGCCATCTACTTCAAGGCCGACTGGACTGTCCCCTTTCACGGCGATATCCAGAGCAATTTCACGCGGCTTGACGGATCACAGATCACCGTGCCGGCGATGTCCCGCCGGGCGGATACCCCCTATCTCGCCGGAAAGGGCTTCGAAGCGTTCGCGCTGGAGTACAAGGGCGACCGCATGCAAATGCTGGTGCTGGTACCCGACGCCGGGACGTTCGCGGACTTCGAGGAGACACTCGACGCGGCACGCGTAGCGGAGATCATGGCTGGGTTGGAATCCACCGATTTGCAGGTGACGATGCCCAAATTCGAGTTCAAGGCGCGCTTTGCGCTCCAGAACGCGCTCGCCAGTCTGGGGATGGAAGATGCTTTCCAGGCTGGCGTTGCCGACTTTTCCGGGATGGATGGCACGCGCGATCTTTTCATCCAGTCGGTCATCCACGAGGCCTACGTCGCCGTGGATGAAGAAGGCACCGAAGCAGCGGCAGCCACAGGCGTCGTCGTGGGCATTGTATCTGCGCCGCTGAACATGATCACCGTGGATCGTCCCTTCATCTTCCTGATTCACGACACCGAGACGGGCACGCTGCTTTTCGTGGGGCGGGTGCTCGATCCTACAGCATAGGCCACGGGGGAAAGCCGCAAAATCCTGCGATTTGTAGCTTTCCCACCCTGTAGTATGATGAACCTGGCGCGTGTCATGCGCCAGGTTTTAATTTCTCACACGAACTTCTACAGCAGAAAAGATCAAAATGAGCGATATCCTCTCCACCAAAATCGAAAACACGCTTCTTTCCGCCGATGCATTCTTCGCCAGTGCCAATGCCTCGGTACACTTCGCCCTGCACTGCCTGGAACCGGCGCCGGATGGCAACCTGCGCGCCACGTCCAGCTTCGTCGATCCTGAGGGCGAGTCGATGCTGTGGCACGACTTCGGCCCGCTGGAAGGCCCCGGCTGGGCCGCGAACGCGGTCGGCGGCGCGCATCTGCTCTACCGCTGGGGTGGCTATCTCGGTTACGCTGGTATCCAGGAGAAGGCCCTGCACCTTGTCGATCACGTGCTCAACGACGGCTTTGTCCAATCCGATGGGCTAATCCTGCCCTATTGGCACACCGTCGACCAACGCTTTTGCCTTAACTACACCCACAACGACGACTGGCTGTGTCCTGGCTCAGTGGCGAAGATCGGCGTGCAAATGCTCGACCTGGCACGCGACCTGCCTGCACGCAGCGCAGTGCTTATACAAACCGCGCAGCACCTCGCCGATTGGCTGGCTGACCACGTGCCCCTGCCTGATTCCGGCTGGACGCCGCGGCGCATCACCGTCGATGGCGAGGCCTACCCGCTGACACCGCACGGAGAGCCCGATCCGATCTACGATCACAGCGCCGACGGGCTGTTCCTGCTCCAGTTATGGGCACTGACCG
>JBJYXQ010000670.1:0-5072 GCA_046260035.1 Anaerolineae bacterium | reverse complement strand
CTTGTAAAGTCAAAAACTTACTGTATTCTTACTTTAGTGACCGTTTTCCACCTGTAGCACCTCAACATCTCTCGTTGCTGGCGAGGTGCCCTATCGCTCTCATAAAGGAGTCAACGATGACCACTTCTGTTAAAATTCACCCGTTCAAACGCTTTGGTGCAATTTTCAGCACCATCAGCATCGTCTTGTTGCTGCTTCCGCAGGCCGTCTCCGCGATTGAGCCGGACGGCATCGCCTCGGTCTGGAAGCAGGTGCAGCGCTCCGGCGCGTACCGCTTCACCGTGGACATTCAACAGACATTGAACCCGCTACCCACCGTGCAGAATGTGGGCCGCGAGAGCAAGGTCGAGACGCTGCACCTCGAAGGCCAAACCGACCTCAATGCGCGCCAGGTGCAGATGACCTTATGGTCCGGCGAGGGCAGCGTGCTGGACGCCAGTTCCGGCGTGGAATTCCGCGTAGACGGCGATCAGGCCTACGTGCGCCAGGGCCAGGAAAGCTGGCAGGAAGCGCCCAACTTCGTGGGGGCATTCGCGCCGCAGGGCGACTTCACCGCGCCGCTCATCGCCGCCACCGACATCGTAGAACACCCGCCGGAGACCCGCGCGGGTGTTTCTTTTACGCGCTACACCTTCAAAATCGACGGTCACCGCTACGCCGCTTACGTGCGCGACCAGATGGAGGCACAGCTTACCGAAAGCGGCGAACTGCCGATGGGCGTCAACCTCGACCTCCCCAAGCAGTACGTGGAGATGACCGGTGAAGGAGAACTGTGGGTGGGTCGCGATGGTCTTCCGCTGCGCCAGACCCTTCGTCTCGCCTTCCCTCCCCGCTCCGACGATCAGCAGATCACCAGCGAGGCCACTATCTACTTCTCCGACTTCGCGCCATTGCCCCAATCTCAAGGGAACGCAATCATCAGCTTTACGCATCACGCTTCACGTATCACGCTCGATATCTTGCGCCTGCTCCTGGTCCTCGTCCCGCTGAGCTTTGCCGTCGTGTACTACCGTTCCAAAAAGGTGTACGCGACTATTGTAACCCTCGTCATCGCCTCGATGATCCTCACACCGCTTTTGCAGAGCACACAGGTCGCGGCCTTCACGGAGCAGCAAAACGCGCGTGCCGCCGCGCAAGAGGCACTCCAGGCAGAAAGTGAAATGCAGCAGGACCTGCGAACATTTCTCGCCGCGCCCAACATCGATCCCAACGCCGATCCGCTCCTCGCAGCGGCGGATGGAGGCGACGATGAAGACGCCGAGTGTGACCCCGATGCAACCGTTGATACCGACGACGATGGCCTGACCGACGGCGAGGAGTGCGTGCTCGGGACCACGGCAGATAACGAAGACTCCGACGACGACGGCATTGACGACTTCACTGAGATCAAGGGGTTTTCTTACAACGACAAAATGTGGTACACCAGCCCGTTGGAGGTGGACAGCAACCGCGATGGCCTGGACGATTACCGCGAATGGCATACGGGCCGGGCCGAAGGCGAAATCCCGCCCGATACCGACGGCGATGGCACGCCCGACCTCTTCGACCGCGACAACGACGGCGACGGCGTCCCCGACAACATCGACCTCTCGCCATATTTCGCCGACGATACCGTCTTCACCGCGGACGCGCCCTTCGAAATGGTGATCGATAGCCTCAACGAGGGTGTGCCCACCTTCGTCCAGTTCCAGGTGCGGCCCACCAATCCCGATCACCTCTGGTACGCCTTCAACGTGCTCGATTGGCCCGAGGGCGACAAGCAGGGCCAGATTCAGGACGACGACGGCAAGACCTTCTACGATGTGGATGACACCACCGACCGCAACCCTAACGACAACGGCGATGTCAAGGTCGTGCCGATGCTGGAAATCACCCTCAGCGGCGAGCCGTACAACCTTCCCCCTGGCGAGGAATGTGAGAACGACGACGGCGACACCTATACCTGCTATCCCGACCTCGAAGATTACGGCATCATCGTACAGAATCTGAACGACGAGGGGACGGATAAAGTGGCCTATGTCCCATTAAGCCTGGTAGTCGATGACACAGGCGACAATCGCGTGGCCTTCTCCGGCAAAATGCTCTACGACCCGGCAGCCAGTTGGGGCAACGCCCAGCAGGTGCGCCTCGTGTGGGTGGTGCAGGCGCTGGTCGATGTCTGCGACGAGTTTGAGGATGGCGTGTGTTCCGTCTACAAGGAGATGAACGATCTCCAAACCGTCCACGCCTACGACGACGAATTTACGCTCACCGGCCTGGGCGTGCGCGAGGACCACGGCACGGACCTCTCCATCATCTTCGAGGACCCCGCCGTCGACGACGACGTTGACGACGACCGCGCGCTCGTCCACCTGACCTACGGCCTCGACCAGACCTTCCTCGCCGGCGTCGATTGCGTGCAGTGGGACGAGGGCGACCCCGATGATCCCGCCGATGACGTATGCCTGGACGAAGGTGACGGCGAGCGCGATCTCACGCTCGAGGGCATCTACGAGCGCTGGAACCACGCGACCAACGACAGCATCCCCGAAGAGCAGACCTGGGGCATCAGCGATACGCTGAGCGTCGTCACCCACACCTTCGCCACGCTCGACAAGGCGTTGGCCACGACGATGATGACCGACAGCCTGGCCGTCCTCGATGACCACTTCTCCGATCACACATCCGCCGCACCGACGTTGCTCTTCGCTCGCGAAGAATCGCTGCGCAGCCTCAACCTCGATGCGGAGGTGGATGATACGCCCAACATCACCTGGGCCGACGATAACGATCACCGCCTGCTCCTGGCGCTGCCCACCAGTGGCGATGACCAAATTTCCGTCAACGTTATAGGCGGCCTCAAGTGGGCGCCCTACCATTACAAAGACGGCGATTGGGAAGCTTATCCTATCGAGGATTACTGGGACGAATTGGAAGAACGCTACGCGCGCGATTTCGAGGGCGAATACGCAGACGAAGAGAACCCCGAAGAGACGCGCGAGGGCGCGGTCTTCCTGGCCCAACTTTACTACCTCAGCCTCTACCAGGGCGTCTCGATGACGATTGAGGAAGATGGCAAACCCCTCAAGCACGATTATCAGACCTCTGATGCACCGTTGTGGAGCACGATCGTTCGCGGTGGAACAAAGGCCATCGTCGTCATTGTCAACAAGTACCTTTTGCGAGCCTTCAACGAATCCCGCAAAGCGATGGCCTACCTCAAGTACATCAAGAATACGCTTGCCAAGCGTGATGAAGGCCGCCTGGCCATCGAATCTGTGGTGCAGGCCGCGAATCGCTACTGGCAGAAGTTCCGCGAGTTCTTCATGAAACGGGGAAGTTTCGGGCGCGGCGCGATTGTCGTGGCCCTCATCGTGGTGCTGCTGGCCCTTGTCTACACGGTCAGCTACCTTGCCAACCACCGCCATGCCGGGTGGGCAATAAAACTCGGGAAAGCGATCGTGGGTATCGTGGCGGCGGTCGTCCTCGTCATCCTCCCCCTCTGGCAAATAGTGAGTATGGTCCGCTTGCTCGTGAAAAGCGGGATGGGCGTCTACCGCGCGACGAACAAAGTGCTATCACTCTCCTCTGAGTTTATGGGCGCATCCAAGGCGATGGCCTGGATCGGCTTCATCGTCGAACTGGGCGTGGTCTGGGGCATCTTTATCTACGCGCTGGCCTCGGGCAAAGTCGATCCGGGCTCTGTCGCTATGGATATGCTGATCGCGCAAACCATCGCCGCGACCATCTACGCTGTCTTGAACTTCGTGTTGGCCCTGACGATCATCGGATTTGTCGTCATTGCAGTATTGGGCTTTGTGGATCTCCTCCTCACGTTGGTGGGCGTCGAGTGGACAATTTCAGAGTTAGCCGTCAAGGCAATTACCAAAGCGCTCTTTTCCTACGAGGTGGCCATTGACCCCAAAGCTGATAACCTGTCGGAAGTCGGCGCGTTGGACACAAAACTCGTCGATCCGGACCACGGGATGGCCGCCGGGGTGGAGTTCGACTTTAGTCTGACGATCACCAACACCGTGACGCATAAAAACCCCAAGGATGGGCGGACAATAGTCTACATTGGATACTACAACGAAAATCAGATCCGCTCCACCAGCTTCGAGTACGACCTGGCGCGGAAGGTGAACTCGATCTCCACCAAACTCTGGCAGACGAACCGCAGCAACTCATGGCAAACCAGTCCGGATCACACCTTCTTAGGGCATCAGATGTACACGGGATGGGTGGCACAGGATGTGTCCACCAACAGCACCCTCGCTACGCCGGGCATCAACCAATCCGTGCCGCTTGTCCTCAACAGCGCCTATGCCCTCCCTGGCGTCGAGTGCTGGACCATTCCAATCCCGTCTCCCTTCGGCCTCTTGCCGTTCTTCATCTGCTTCAAAAAGGGCTTGGAAGGGTCGCCCGATCCCGCGCGCTTTGGCGATGATCTGGTCTTCGACGTCTTCCCCACAACGCTCGATGACTTTATGGCCGTCGATCAGTGGGCGCCCGACATCACGGTACTCGATGCCGACGGCGACGGTCTGATCGCCAAGGCCCACCGGGGCAATGACCCTGACGACACGACATGGGATACCGACAGTGACCTGCTCTCCGACGCATGGGAGCTGGATGGCAGCACGCGAGCCGCCTCCGCAGGCGGCAGCTTCTTCGATCCGCAAAACGCGGATACCGACGGCGACGGCCTCGACGATCTTGAAGAAGCGCTGGAAGGTACAAACCCCGTCAACCCCGATACCGACGGCGATGGCATCAGCGATGCAGCCGAATTGGAGGGCTACAACTTCTACTACAACCGCGACAAGATGACCCGCCTCTTCAGCGACCCTAACGAGGCCGATTGGGACGGCGACGGGATGGACGACCTCTTCGAGCGCACGTTGCACGTCGATTGTGACGCCGCCGACAGTCCCCAGGACTGCTACCACGACAACCGTTACAATCCCCACACCTGGAATACCAACCCCATCGGCGTCTACACCGAGGTAGGCGACGCCGACGGTATTGTGCGACCCACGCAAACCTTCGTCTACACCACCACCGTCGAAAATCACGTCCAGTCGGGCCGCCCG
>JBJYXQ010000669.1:0-4250 GCA_046260035.1 Anaerolineae bacterium | reverse complement strand
TCGACGACGGTCAGACTAAAGACTACCGGACTACACTCAGAGGAGGAAGTATGATTGGGAGAGCTACCACCTGGCAGAAACTTATGGAGCAGCGCCATGGCTCGCTCTTCATCGGACGTGAGCGTGAGCAAGAATTATTCCGCTTGAATTTTCTGTATCAAGTGCCCGCTCATCTGATTTTCGCCCTTCACGGCCCAGACGGCGTCGGCAAAAGCGCGCTGTTGGCGCAATATCGCGCCATCGCCGAGGAACATAACGCTGTAACGGTCCAGGTCGATGCAACGCAAGCGACTGCCGTCCGCGAACAGACCATTCTGCAAACGATGCTCAGGATGGCGCAGCAGTTCGCCGAAGCCGGGACGCCGTTCTCGGCCTTCGATGAGCGGTACGAAGAGTATATGGCCTGTACGCGCATGGTTGCCGAGGATTTCCACACGCCGGGCGGGGTTTTCGATCTGCTTGGTGACGTGGCGGAAGCCCAGGAAATGCAGACCGAAGCGTGGAACAAGTACCTTTTCGAACGTTTCGGCAACCCTGCTAAAATTGCGCTGGTCAAGACGCCGGTTGAAACGTTGACCCAGATCTTTGTCAAAGATATGAACGCCTGGGCGACGGTGCGCGCGATCGTCATGGGCTTCGACGATTGGGAGCATCTCGGCCCGCACCTGCAAGGATGGCTGCAAGGCTTGCTCAACCGTTACGAGATGCGCGCCAACATCTGGCTCGTTGTGGCAGGTGCAACGCCCCTCGATGAAACGTGGACTCCGTTCCGGCCAGTGACGGCGACCTTCACATTGTCCCCGTTCAGCGAGGAAGATACGCGTGCCTATCTCGCAGCCAGCGGCATTGCTGATCCCGATCGCGTGACCGACATCGTGACCTTCTCTGACGGGTTACCAGCGTTGGCGCGACTGTTGGCAAGCGCCGAAGGCGGACGCGCCGGAGATCTAGCCCTCACACCGGTAGATCGCTATCTCAAATGGCTCGAACCGCCACAGCGTCGTGATGCAGTCCTCCAATGTACCGTCGCACGGCGTCTGGATGCCGAGATCGTCCAAACGGTAACGGACAGCGCCGATCCCGATCTGAGCGCGTGGCTACTGGCTTCCCCACTCGTCGTGCCATCGTCAACAGGCTACGCGCGCTATCATCCTGAACTGCGCCGTCGCCTTCTCGACTTCGCCCAACAACAGGTGCCTGCGCTCGTGCAAGAGGCTCACACCCGCCTTCACGACTATTATCAGAGTCGCAGCAACGCAGACAGCATAGCCGAGAATGATAGCCCTGCCATCCCTGGCGGTCTCACGCTCTACCGTGACCCAGGCTGGCGCACGAACAGACTCGAGACACTGTATCATGGGCTGATGCTCAGGGATGCAGAGACGATCCAGCAAGGCGTAACCACCTTCCTGGCGGCCTTACGCGTCTACTACCCGTTGGCCGGTGAGATCGCAGCGACATGGCAAGAAGCCGCCCAGGCGCAGTTGACAGAAAATCCCGTGGCTGAGTGGAGCCATCTCCTCAACACAGCGTGGCATGCACTCGAACAGCAAGACTGGGAAGCATTTCTCGCGTTCTGCGACGCCTGCGCGCAGCGTGAAGATGCTGGGGAGACGATACAGGGTGAACTCCAGGCCATCCGCCCAATCGTCCTGGCCCGGCTGGGACAATTCCAATTCACTCCTGAGTCTGAAGAAACAGCGCCCGCTCCGGGCGCGCCTGACACAGGCGAAGCTGAAGCAGAAGTACCTGTGACCGACGTGGGCGAGGTGACGGTCGTCGAAGAACCCGTAGAAGCGCCTGAACCGGACACGCAAGAAAGTGCCGCGTCAGCGGATGTCACGGCTGAATCCCTCAGCGATCTTGAGGCGACGACTACGCCGGATGTGGAGCCGGCGGCTAAAACCGTTCCGTTGCCACGTATTCCTGTTAAGGAAACATCAACACCACTCAAGGAAGATATCACCGAGCCAATGGAGCCAGTCACACCCAAAGTTGGTGCGCCCACCTCTGGCACACCAAAAGATGAGGTAACCTACACCGTCGAAACGCCGCAAACTAGCGAAGAAGGTCCGCCAGAGGAAGCCGCTATACCGGAAGAATTGACACTGCCTGAAGAACCAGAAATATTGGAAGAGTCGGCTGCACCAGAAGAGCCAGAGGCACCGGAGGAACCAGAATCTCCCGAGCCTCCCGCACTCGGCATTGAGGCTGCTGACTATCACCAGCGCGCTGCCATCTATCTCAAGATGGGCGAATATGACAAGGCTATCCAAGAGTACAGCAAGGCGCTGGAGCTCGATCCCACATATGTCCCAGCTTACTACGACCGCGGTTTGGCTCACGCGCAGCGGCAACACTACGCTGACGCTATCGCCGACTTCAGCGAGGTCATCGCCCTCGATCCGCAACATGGGGACGCTTACTACAACCGGGGATTGATTCATGCGCGCCAGAACGCCTTCGAGCAGGCACTCGCCGACTACGAGCAGGCGCTTGCCCTCCGTCCCGAAGATCCCCTGATCTACAATAGCCGTGGCAATATCCATTACAACACCAAAGACTACGCGCAGGCCATCGCCGATTACGATCAAGCCATCCAGCACGATTCCACGTATGCCGACGCTTACCTCAACCGCGGGCTGACCTACGCGGCGCAGGAGGAATACCAGCACGCCATCGCCGATTACAATCAAGCCATCGCCCTCGACCCCGAAAGTGCCATCGCCTACAATTATCGTGGGCAGGTTTACAGTCGGTTACAGCAGTACGAACGCGCCCTGGAAGATTACACCCAGGCTGTCACGTTCGATCCAAACTACGCCGTGGCCTATAATAACCGAGGGCTGTGTTACGTGCATCTTGGCAACCACACACAGGCCATCGCCGAATATAGGCTGGCCGTCATCGCCGATCCACAGTACGCCACCGCCTACTATAACGCCGCATGCGCCGCCGGCCTGATGAACAATGCCAATGTCGCCTGCACCTGGTTAGAAAAGGCCATCCAGCTCAATCCCCGCTACCGCACCCTAGCCCAACGTGATACGGATTTCGAGTACATCCGGGGGAGCCGGAAGTTCCAGGCATTGTTGACGGAGTGAGACCAACGAATCATGATTCGTGATTCGTAATTTATCATCTAAACAGGAGGATTTCTATGCAACCTTTCGCCTATCAAGCGCCCACATCTGTCGAAGAAGCGGTAGCGTTGCTGGCAGATCCGGCACGCCAGGCGCGGCCTTTCGCCGGGGGTACCGATCTCCTGGTGCAGATGCGCCGCGGCCTGTTCGCGCCGGAGATGCTCGTAGACGTCAAACGAATCCCCGAATTGAACCACATCACCTTCGATCCCGTCGAAGGGCTAACCATCGGTGCGGCGGTCTCCTGCGCGTGTTTGTGCGATCATCCCGCCGTACGGGAGCACTATCCTGGCCTGATTGACGCTGCCTCCATCATCGGCGGGGCGGCCATCCAGCGCCGTGCCACCCTCGGGGGCAACCTCTGCAACGCTGCACCGAGTGGCGACTCCATCCCGGCGATGATCGTTCTCAACGCAACGGCGACGCTTGCCGGGCCGAAGGGAACACGAACGGTCCCTGTGGCCGATTTCTGCACAGCACCGGGCAAAACCGTGCTCACATCCGGGGAACTGCTGATCTCCATCCATTTTCCCACTCCCGCGCCGAACACCGGAGCACGAACGCGCTCTGGCGCGCGAACGCACTCCGGTGCGCGCTATCTGCGCTTCATCCCACGCGGCGAAATGGACATCGCTGTGGCTGGCGCAGGCGCTTGGCTCGCGTTGGGCGACGATACCATGACCATCATAGATGCGCGCATCGCCCTCTCCGCCGTCGCCCCAACACCGCTGTTTGTGGAAGCCGCGGGTGCGGCGCTCATCGGCAAGGCGCCCACCGAGGAAGCTTTCGCTGCCGCGGCCGCCATCGCCCAGGAGGCCGCACGGCCCATCAGCGACGTTCGAGGCACGGCGGCGCAGCGACGCCACCTGGTCGGCGTTCTCACCCGGCGCGCGCTACAAGGAGCGCTACAACGCGCGAAAGGAGAAACCTGCGATGACTAACAAGACTCTCGTTTCTGCGACCATCAACGGCGAACCCGTCGAGTTTCTCTGCGAGCCGCAACAAAGCCTGCTGGAATGTCTGCGCGATATCCTGGGGCTGACCGGCACAAAGGAAGGCTGCAACGACGGCAACTGCGGCGCGTGCAGCGTGTTATTGGACGGGCAA
>JBJYXQ010000668.1:0-4044 GCA_046260035.1 Anaerolineae bacterium | reverse complement strand
ACATTGACCGAGCGACGCTCCCCTGTCGCAGCGTTATTCCGCGATGTCTGGGAAGGTATTTTATACATCTGGCATTGGTCAGGATTGTTTATCATCCTGCTCATGGCGACGGTGCTCAATATGTTGGCAAATCCAGGTTTCTCGCTGCTCCCGATTCTGGTAAAAAATTACTTCGCCGGAGGTGCACTGCAATTGGGATGGCTGAATTCATCTTGGGGCATCGGCCTGATCGCGGGCGGGTTGACGTTGAGCGCGTGGGGCGGATTCCGCCGCAAGATTTACACCTCATTGACGGGCCTGGTTGGGATGGGGATAGGAACCTTGATCGTCGGCGTTGCGTCACCGCAAGGGTTCTGGCTGGCGTGGGCCGGGATGCTGTTCGCCGGATTTATGAACCCCATCGTCAATGCGCCGTTTTTGGCGATCTTGCAGAGCGCGGTTGCGCCGGAGATCCAGGGCCGTGTCTTCACCGCCGTCAGCAGCATGGCCGGAGCCGCATCGTTATTGGGGATGGCGATTGCCGGACCGGTAGCGGATCGGTTTGGCGTGCAGGTGTGGTTTATAGGCGCCGGCGTCATCAGCATCCTGATGGGCGTGGCGATGCGTTCCATCCCAGCGGTGATGCGGCTGGAAGACGATGCAAGCGAGCGCGAAAAACAAAACGGCCTGGAGGAACAAACGGCTTGATGCAGTGTGAAGCGTGATGCGTGAAGGATAATCACGCATCACGCTTCACGTTTTACATCCTCACGCTACGTAATTCGGATCTGTAACCCGCTGATCCTCTACATCCTTATCCTTTGACGATGCCTGCTTCTCGGCGATGAAAGCATCGTAAGCAGCGCGATCCACCGGAAGTGAGACCGGCTGCCCGGTGTGTCCGGAGAGCAGGATTGCGTTCGCCAATTCGAGACTACGGATAGCTTCCGGTCCAGGGGAAAGCAGCTTCTCACCACGGAGGATAGCCTGCGCGACGTTATGAACGATGGCAGCGTGACCGGTGGCGCGCTCCTCCAACTCGACGGTGACTTCTTCAACATCGGGACGGCCCCACATCGCTTCGACGCCATCGGAGGCCGTCCGCACGCCGGGCTTGACCTCCCAGAAGCGCAAGCCACGGTCGTCGATCACCAGCTTGCCGTATTCACCGCATAATTCGAGGCGCATTCCTGTGGGATACTCGTTGACGGTCTCCAACATATAACCAATCGCGCCGTTTTCATATTCGAGCAGCGCGGCGGCTTCGTCTTCCACCTCAATGACATGCTGGCGCGTGTTGACCTGTGCGATTACCCGCGACGGCATCCCAGCTAGCCAGGTGAAGATGTCCATTCCGTGCGGAGCCTGGTTGAGTAGCACCCCACCCCCTTCACCCTTCCACGTCGCGCGCCAGCCCGCCGAGTTGTAGTAGGCCTGGCTGCGGAAGTGACAGTCGGTGAGCAACGTGCGGTAGAGCGGACCGAGCCGGCCTTCGTCCACCAGTTTCTTCGCAGCCTGGTGCACGGGCAGTGAACGCTGCTGGAACATCACGGCGAAAGTCACACCGGTTTCTTCAGCGGTTTTGATCATCGCCTCCGCGCCGGAGACCGTGACCGCCATCGGCTTTTCGCTGATGACGTGAATGCCCTTGTGCATCGCGTCCACGGCAATAGGCGGATGGAAGTAGTGCGGTGTGGCGATGATGACGGCGTCCACCAGCCCGCTATCCAACAGATCGATATGATTGTCAAAGCCGGGAACCTCGAAATTGCGGGTTGCCGTCTCCAGTGCTTGCGGCGCAATGTCGCACACCGCGGTCAACTCCACATCGGGGATCATCGGCATGTTGCGTCCGTGCCCTGTGCCCATGCCACCAACACCGATGATGCCGAATCGTACTTTGTCCATCGTTTTACTCCTTGCGAGAATGTGATAAGTTAGCATTCAGCTTTCAGCCGTCAGCCGGTCAACTTCTGGCTGAAAGCTGAATGCTACTATATACCCAAACTCGGGGAGGGCGAATATGAAGATTGCAAAGATCGAACAATTCTTTCCACGCAAGCGGACACGGCTGGTGAAGATCACAACGGATAACGGTGTGGTGGGCTGGGGCGAATCGACGCTGGAAGGACGACCGAAAGGCGTCGTGGGTGTCATCGAGGAATTAGCCGACTATCTCGTGGGCAAAGACCCGCTGCGCATCGAGCATCACTGGCAACACATCTATCGTTCGGCCTTCTTCCGGGGCGGCCCGGTGGTGATGACGGCGCTCTCCGGTATCGATCAAGCCTTGTGGGACATCGCCGGGAAGCATTACGGCGTGCCGGTGTATAAGCTGCTGGGCGGCGCGGTCCGCGACCGGATTCGCGTCTACGCGCACTGGGGCATCGGGTCGATGACGGACGAGGGGCTGAAACAGGCCAAGTCACGCCTGGATTGGCTGCGCACGATGGGGTATACAGCGTTCAAATCTGGTCCCGGCGGCAAGTGGCGCGGACACGAACCGCCCGCCGTGATCGATGCTTTCGTCAAACGCGCGTATCTGATGCGCGACTGGGTTGGACCGGACGTGGAGCTGGCCTTCGATTTTCACGGTAAATTCACGCCTGCCTTGGCGATCGAGATTTGCCACGAACTCAAAGGCATGCGCCCGATGTTCGTTGAGGAACCGGTACCGCAGGAAAACGTGGACGCGCTCAAGCAAGTCTCCGACCACGTCCCCTTCCCCATCGCCACCGGCGAGCGCTTCCTCACGCGCTGGGGCTTCCGTGAAGTCTTCGAGAAGCAGGCGGTGGCCTACATTCAACCGGATGTCTCTCACGTCGGTGGGATCAGCGAACTGAAGAAAGTGGCGAACATGGCGGAGGTGTACTATATGCACACCATGCCGCACTGCGCTATCGGGCCGGTAGCACTGGCGGCGGCTTTGCACGTGGACGCCGTCGTGCCCAACTTCCTCATCCAGGAGCAGATCGACGCCAGTCTGGGTTACGGCCTGCTCAAGCAAGACTGGCTGGTCAAAGATGGCTACATCGATCTGCCCACCGCGCCCGGCCTGGGCTTCGAGATTGACGAGCAAGAAGCGCAGCAGTGGATCGATTACGAAGAAGAACTCGGCGGCGAGTTTTACTTCGATCAAGATGGAAGCGTAGCAGACTGGTAGTCGATTAAGTTGAAGGTTGAGGAGAACTATGAAAGAAACAATGACACCCAAGGAACGCTGGCTCGCGGTGTTGCGGCGCGAGAAACCGGATCGAATACCGATGGATTACTGGGGTACGCCGGAGGCTACCGAAAAGATCATGCAACACCTGGGTTGCGACACCGTAGACGAGATGTTCGCACGCTTGCACATCGACCGCCCGCTGGATGTCGGGCCATGTTACGCCGGGCCACCACTGGAGCCAGGTATTGACATATATGGTTGCCGTCGCGAGGGTGTCGATTACGGGAGCGGCATCTACAGCGAAGTGGTGTACCACCCACTGGCACAGTACGCCTCGGTGGATGAGATTGAAGACAAGTACACCTGGCCCACACCAGACTGGTTCGACTATTCGATCATTCCAGAACAATTGGAAGGCAACGAGCATCGCCCGGTACGCGGCGGTGGATCGGAGCCATTCTTGGAATACACTTACTTACGCGGGTTGGAACAAGCCTACATGGACCTAGCGCTCAATCCGGAGATGGTCCACTACTGTCTCGACAGGCTCTTCGACTTCGCTTACGAGAACACACGCCGTATCTACGAGCAGATACCGGGCCAGGTGACGTTCTCCTATGTCGCTGAAGACCTGGGATCGCAGGAGCAGCTGCTATTCTCGATGCGACATATTCGCGAATTCCTGCTCCCACGGATGAAGCGGATGATGGACCTGGTGCACGAGGGTGGAGGCGTCGTTTTCACCCACAGCGACGGTGCAATACGCCCGGTGATCCCCGATCTGATCGACATCGGGATGGACGTGCTCAATCCCATCCAATGGCGCAGCAAAGGTATGGAACGCGAGGGGCTGAAGCGAGATTTTGGTGGCCAGATCATATTCCACGGTGGGATGGATA
>JBJYXQ010000667.1:0-11683 GCA_046260035.1 Anaerolineae bacterium | reverse complement strand
ACCGTCGCAACCGCTCTATGGCGTCATTTCGGAAGCGGCTCGCCGTATCGATGCTGACATCGGCAATTTCTGCTATGCGTTCGGGCGGCAACGTTGCCAGAACTAACATATTGTTGGCGCCCGCTTCGCGCAAGCGGTTCCCCCTCACCGTACCGATGCCATCGACAGCTTCGACGGCTTCTTCGCGTCCGCGGGTCAGGTCGAATTCAGTCTCGTCCAATGTGACAACGACCTCTTCTCCGGCTACGTTGAACAGGAAGACTCCAACACGGATATCGAGCCGCACCGCTCCGCTGGGAAGTTGTGTGCCGTCGGGGAAAAAGATGGTGAATGGACGTTGTCCGGTGTCAGGATTCGCACGTAACACAATTAACAAGTCGAGACGGGTGTTAGTGCGCCCGGTGATGACCAGGTTGGCGATGGCACTGGCGCTGTTGGCGAAAACGACCGTTGTGGCATCTGCCAATCCCTGCCCAAAGATGCTGACCTGATGTTGGGTCGTGGAAAAGCGACTCCCCTCGATAAAGGTGGGGGAGATGCGGAGGATGGAACGCTCCGGAGTCACGGTGATGGTGCGCGTCGCCGTATCCGTACCTCCGGGACCCGTGACGGTAAGCCCGGCAGTGTACGTTCCCACAGCCTGGTAGACGTGCGCCGGATTCCGCTGGCTGCTGGTCGTGCCGTCACCGAAGCTCCAGGCCCAACTTGTAATCTGGCCGGTGGACTGATCGACAAAGTTGACGGCCAAAGGCGCTGTTCCACTGTTGGGTCGGGCGATAAAGGCCGCATTGGGCGGTTCGGCGATGACACACTGGCAGCGTAAGTAGGCCAGCATCAGCTCGTCACTCAGCAACTGTCGGCGATGTGCAAAGTTGTCGACGTTGGTGATGACACCATCCTGAATCGTAAGAGTCGCCAGCACAACGCCGTTGTCCTGTGACGTGAGATAGGGCGGTGGCGGGATGTGAGCCTGTCCGCAGACGAAGGCGTCGAGCGTTTCGCAATTGGGAAGGGGTACTTGATGAGAAGGCGGCAGCTCGCAGAGCAACTGCAGCCGGAAGATTTCGCGTATTCGGCTCCATTCATAGTTACTACCCGGCGGCTGGCACTGTTTCGGCATCAAGGGCTTTGAGCAACACGGTTGCTCGCACGGGCATGCGATCAGATAAGCCGTTGTGGGGCCTTCCTCTGCTCCTCCGGCAGTGGAGGTGAAGGTTCGCGTGTGGACCACCACGCCCTGCGGGTTGAGGATGCGAATCGTGTCACGTGTGTTGTTCAATCGCCAGTTGCCTTTCTCATCCGCATCAGCCACATACCGGTGCAGCATCCCGGATTCCGGCGCGGTGTGGAGCCGTGCCGCGCCTGAGTGGATGCGAATCACCGTGCCGAAGGCGAAAGGAGTGGTTTCATGGAAGGTGTAGTAGGTTTCGAAGGCCTCTCGCGGTGTGTCGGGGTTGATCGTGTGCTCGATCACGTAGCCATTCAGGCTCATGCGCTCTTGTACCAGCAACTCGACCCATTCGACGTTGTAATTGCTGCGGATGTCCTTGCCTTCGGGGTTGATGGTGGCGTCGGTGATTCTTACCGCCGAACACGGGTCGGCTGCGGCGCCCAGGCACGTGTTTAGTTCGCCGGATACATCGACCTGCGTCCCGGCGGGGATGTAGATCTCGTCGCCATGCGGGGTCACGAGGTAGCCCTCGCTCACCTGGAGCACACCGGGCGTGTTCGCAGATGTCACCGCGGCGCCGGAGACCACACCCCAACCGTGTAAAAACCGGTTATGGCGGCGCAGGCGTTCGCGGAAGTATTGCTGCTCCGCGTTCAAGTCGGCAGCCGTCAACTGCTGGCGGTCGAAGTAGTTCGGCCTGATCAGGCCATCGGTTTGTTTCGTCATAGGCTGCCTCCTAGTCTCGCTGGCCCAGGGACAGCCAGCTTTCGAAGGTGTTGCCCGCGCGCCCGTTGCCCGTTGGGAGCTTGCCGCCGATGAAATTGCCGTCTACAGCATGGCCGTCTACTTCGGTGCCGTTGCCCTCTGCCAGTGCGAAGTCTGAGCGGAAGATGATGTGTAGCATGAGTTTGCTTGAATCAAAGAGACCTGGCGAAAAATCTCGCAAGAAGAAGAGGCGCACGGCGGGCACAAGTTTCTCTCCGATCTTAGGTTGGACACGCCGAATGATGCCTTGCGCATCTCTGTCTGTAACTTCGACGGGTTGGTAACTAGCCTTGGTCAGAACAAGTTGATTCGCGGTGCCCATATCCTCGTTGTACATGCGGACCAGCAGTTCGAAAACGTGGCTGACCATTCTGGAGCCCGGTTTTGCAGGATCAAGATCCCGGAAAATTGTATCCATATTCACCAGGTGCTCGAACTCGATAACCAGTCCCAAGTGTTCTGTACGTTCTTGGGGATCGTCGTAGGCTAAGGGATCGACCATAAAGTCAAACAGATCACCCGAGTTGCTAAACAGGTCGTCGTGTTGCCAGCTCAAGTGGATGATGCGAGTCACGTTGGGATCGTCGATGGGACCGGGATCGCCCTGAGCCCCACGCGGGATACCCAGTTCGAGCGTTTGGTCCCCTTCCGGATCTCCGGCAATCGGCACAAGTTCGGCGGTAGCATCGCTGCCCGGCGGCAGCGTCGTTACATCAACGTCCACGATGCCGGGACCGCGACCGCCATCCTCGCCGTTGGTGCCATCTGCACCTGCCGGAATACCCAGGCGCAATACACGGTCGCCCTCCGGATCGCCGGGAATGGGGAGCAAAACGGCCGTCGCATCACTGCCGGGTTCTAAAGTTGTGGCAACCGCAGCCGTGATTCCTGGGCCACGCTCACCCGGTTCTCCTGGAAGTCCTTGCTCACCGGCCGGCCCGCGCGGGCCGGGGATGCCCTCGGCAATGCCCTGTTCGAGCATACAGCGGATGACTTCGGTGATATTCTGCGTGCTTGGCAGGAGATGGCGGTGCATGAGGTTGTCGATCTCGTTCTCGTCTTCGGCAGCTTGCCCCGCGTCCTGGATTTTTGCACCAAGACGGTAGGCCGGGATGTGGGCCAGGATGACGCAATTGCCGCCGTTGGCCTTCTCCGTAGCGCAAGATGGGCAGCCCTCCAGTGCCTTGGTGAAGAGCGTATCGCAGGCCGCCTCCTGGACATCGAGCACGGCGACGAGGCCGCGCTCGGGCTGTGTGTCGGTTGCTTCGTCGTCGGAGGCGACGTAGAGCCGTGCCCCCAGGATCGCCAGCCGTTGGTAACGTGCTTGCCCGGCGATGTTTTCGCGCGTACCCAGTAGTTTATTGGGATCCGCTGCGGCAGGGCTGGTGATTTCGTCAATGGCGACGGTTTGCACGCGTCCTTGTCCTGCCTGGGCTTCGAGCACGTAGGCCCAACGCTCGTCGGGCGAGACGGCCAGATCCAGCGGGAGTGCAGGCCACTCGCCACCGGAGCCATCCGGCACTAACTGGAAGGTCTCCGTCGTATCATCGATGTGATAACGGGTCAGCTTCGCATAGTCTACAGTCTCTGGACCACCTTCGCCGGCCTCTTCGACCTGCATGTGCCACAGCCCATAGAGGTATTCACTGTCGCGGCTGCTAAAGACGGCAGCCGGTGTTCCCTCGCTGGTTAGCGTTGGCGTGATATCGGCGAATGAAGCGACATCGACGACGCGCACGGTCTCGCCAGCAGCGTCGGCGATGAAGAGATAGCGCCCGTTCAACGTGACGTTGAGCATCGCTGCGCCGGGTAGATCGGTGAAAGCTGCCGGGAAAGTGAGCGTGTTGCTGGGATCCGGTGCCGGCGTGCTGTCGTCGGAATCTAGCCAGGCTGTGTCGATGGATTCGTTGGTCCAACTGCGCAGAATGGCATGTCCTTCGCCATCGTCCAGCACCAGCACGAAGAGCGCGCCGGTATGCGGTGAGACCGTGAGTCGGGCAGGGCCTTCCAGCGGAATCGTCTTGGCGAAATCCATCTCGCTGCGGATGTCGGCCTCTTTGAAGAAGGCGACCACGGGTGTGGATACCGGATCACCTTCGCCTTCAGGAGGCGTGACTACCGTCGTCGCCAGGAAGATGCGGTCGCCCAGCAGGGAAACAGCCAGGTCGGTCGGCTCGGTGCCCCCCTCGACGGCGGTGATGAGGTCGTGGTTGTCGGTGCGGAAGGCGTACAGCCGTGCGCTGAGTTCTGCATCATCCTCCGACTCCTCTGTTGGATCGGGCAATGCCTGCGCAGCGACGTAGAGCTGCTGGTAGCCTTCATCCGCCGCCAGTGCCCGTGGACTCTGGTACGGCAGCGTCAGCGTGTGCTGCCAGTCGAGCTTGGCGCGTAGTGGTGGGCGCGCGCCCTCAAGTTCACCGGCATCTTGCGAGAAGAGGTGCACCTCGAAACCCTCGGCGATGCGGTTGTAGGCCTCATTCGCATCGGCGCAGTCGCAGTCGGGCAGGATGACGGGAATCTTTTCCTCCAGCGTCTCTTTGTAGCAGAGGCTGACAAAGAGGTCTTTGCTGCCCAGCTCATCGACGTCGATCTCATCCTGCTCGATGAGGTCGAGGACGGGGATGAGCGTCTGCTCGGTGACGAGGATATCACGCCCACAGCAATCCACGGCGGCGCCCGGCGTGATGTAGATGTACTTGTCGCGGCACTCCGGATTGGGATGCGCTAGCACCTTCAAGCCACAGACGGTACCGGCACCGTGGAGCAGGCTGTTGTGCAGCCGATGTTTGCCGACAACGTAAGCCTGTTCAGCCTCGAAATCCCGCTCGACCAGCAGTTTTCCGTTGAAGTACGTGTTGCGGCGGAAACTCTGGATACCACAAGGAATGCAGGTAGGTTGTTGTTTGTTCATAGATACGCTCCTTACGAGTTACGAATAGCGAATTACGCACAGTGTTATGTAATTCAAATTGCTACTTTGCGCTGGGCCAAACCCTAAAGGTCTACAACTACATTTTGTTGACCCATAATCGCCGCAAACTGTGTGCATCTGGCATCACAAAGCCGTGAGAAGACCTTTAGGGTTTACAAGCCGAGACGTTTGTAGCCCAGGCGCGGGCGCGATGGGACCAATTGGCCGCTTTGTGCCAGTTTGAGTGTGCCCAGAGGCGCGCTGGGATATGGCCCGATCAAGGCGTCCACACCGATCGTCGATTGGCAGCCGATGCGTACCCCCGGATGCACAACGCGGATTGCGTATTGGGTGTGCGCCGGTTTTTGCGCATCGATCAGACGGTGGATAGTTGCCAACGCATCGTCGTCGGGCACGGCCTGGTCCGGCAAGACGATGGTGAAGTGGTGGACAATCTCGTTCTCGCCGGGGAGGAACGTGTATCCCCCCAGGTACGGTTTTCCATCCACCAGACCGCCGGCCTTATGACGGGCCCGATAATTGCGCATGCGATAGTGCTCAATGATAGTCGGTTGTGGCGGTTGAAGGCCGGTGTGCAGGCGCAGCACTTCCTGCAGCCCGGTAATGGTGCCGCGCAGTTTGTATAATTCGATGGCGCGGCGTACGAATTCCCGGCGCGTGCTATCCGGCCACTCGGCCAGGAACTCAAGATCCAACCAGCTACCCAGCCAGGTCAGGAAAGCACCGGCAGGGACGCCATCGGGGTCGATGTAGCCGGTGAAGCGTTCAATCAGGCTTTCGATTTCATCAAAGACCGTGTCGAAATAGCTCAAATAGCGGTCGAGGAAATCGGCACTGACCGCATCTTCCTGGAAGACTGGGGGCAAATACTGCAAGGATGACGCGCGCGGCGCGTAAAGCGTCATCGAGCGGATGAGCGGCGTCACCCGTCCATTGCTGTTCAGCGCGATCTTCACCCACAAATAGCGCCCACGGGGGCTTTGGATGAGAACTTCGGACCAATCTTGCGGTCCGATGTTCAATGCTGCAGACCAACGGTCGTCCGGCAGCGCGGCGATGCGCGTGGCATCCAGCAGCGCCGGCGCGGTGAAGGTGCGCACGGTCAGGTTCGCGCCTTCGGGGATATCGGTATCGAGTACGAGACGGTGCCACGCGCAGTCGTATAGCTTGCTGTCCAGCGCTTCGGAGACATAGACGCCGTGGCGAGGATAGGTCACCCCGGCAGGCCGGGCGAGCAGCATCATATCTGTGCCCTTGAGGAAGCCCCGGCGATCCACTTCCAATCCTTTCAGCAGCAGCGCCGGGCACCTGGGACGCGTGTCCTGCGGCAGCCACAGCCCTTTTTGATCCAGACGGAGCGGCGGCGGGAAGACACGGGTGTGCAAGGCCAAGTCGGTTAGGGCCAATGCGTGCCCGCGCTTGTCCAATGCCACGACATTGGCCAGTTTCTCGTCGACGACGAAGAGTACCCCCTCGTTGTCGAATGCCAGATGCTTGGGCTTGACCAATGTGCCCGCGCCGCCTTCATACGTCATGTCGCGGCGCCAGAGCCGGTCAAAGCGATGGATGCAGCGCCGGATGGGATCGGCGACGTAGAGATGCCCGCGCGCGTCGTAGGCCAGGTCCCATGGCTGCCCGCCTTCTAGGCCGATGATCCGGCGTGGCGCGAGGCCGGGCCACGTGTAGACGATGACGCGCCCGTGCCCGCTGTCCGCGACGACGAGATCGCCGTCATAGCTCATCGCCAGGCCACGGGGCCTGAGAAGGCTGTACGCATCGGGTGGCGTGGTCTCGCGGGCAGGCCACAGCGGCTTGAAGGCTGCCAGATGCGTGGTGTACGTCAAAATGCGATGGCCACTGGGATCGGCCAGGAACAGGCGACCATCAGGGCCGACGGCCAACCCGGTTGGGCGGGTCACGCCGCCGAACGTGCCACCTGGCTCGGTGGGGAGGATCGCGGTGGCGTGTTCATCGCCCAGGCGCAAGCCGCTCAACGCGCGGTCGCCATAAATATCCGCGCAGTTGGACGACTGCTGCCAATCGTTCTGCCCGTCCAGGCGGATGAACGCGGATTGCACCGGCCTAACCGTAGGGGTCATAACTCACCTTCACGTTAATGATGTCCTGGGGTAAATAGATGAGTGTGCCGTCGGGCACCGTGATCACGTCGTCGCATTTCTCATCGTCCTGTGCTGGGGTAATCTCCAAACACAAGACCCTCAGCACACCGGTGATGCTCAAAACCTGCCGGTAGACGTTGCCGAAGAAAATGTCATGGCCAAAAGGCCACCCGCGCCCATCTTCACCGCCGCGCAGGGGGTGGAAGTACGTCGTGAGCTGTTTCATAATGGCTTCGTGCAGCGCCTTGAGGTCAACGTCCCGGCTTGCCGTCACTTCGACTTCGAACTTCTTCAATTCCAGATAGCGCGGCCCGACGACGAATAACTCCGTGGTGATCAAGCGTCGCGCATTTAAATGGCTGCACACCAGGCGCAGTTGATCTTCGGTGGGCTGCGGCGTGTCCTCGTCGTTCTCCGGCAGAATGACAACGGTGACGGCGCCGTCCTGGTTAGGTGTCAGCGTGGGCGGCTCGACGCTCAAATCGGCGCTAGTTCGCGCCAGGGCGTAAGCGCGTTGCAAGCGCACGCTCGGCGTTTGCAGCGCCAGTTCGGCGAAGTCTTCGGCGGTCACAGCACGTTCGCGAGTGCGTAGGTCGTGGGGAGCACGCAGTTTAACTTCATCGAGGGTCTCTGCATCCGCACCACCGGCTGCCGGTCGTACGTTAGTGACGATGTCCACGTCGGGCAGCGCGCTCTTCAGGGCGGTGATGGTCGCCGCGCCGGCATTGCCGACAGCACCTCCACCGTAGCGATACTCACGGGCGATGATTTGCGCTCCGGCGACGGGAATCCGCCCGTGCACGCCGTCGCCGAAGGTCAGCGTGCCGCTTTCGCTGTCCAGCAGGAAAACGGGATTGGCGGGGCCGGCGCCGTAGAAGTCGGAGACGGCGGTCCAGGCTTCGGATTGGTTCTGCGAGACGATCTCCAGCGTCAACGCCGGCTTGCCCGTGCTTTCGTCTACCAGGATTGGCGTGCGGCTCAGGGTATGCGTCTGGTTGGGACGGCCATCGCTGTTGCCGATAATTTCTTCGACGCGGGTGACCGCCGCCGTCGCCGCCACGGTGTTAAGCAGGAACTGGCGCACGACGGGCGATTTTTCCGGCTCACCGGTCAGCCGCGCGCGGAACCAGGTGACGCCATACGGAACGGGTTGCGCGTCGTAACCCAGGTCGGTCCAGACTTCCTCGTCCACTTTGCTGGGATCGAGGGTCAGCGTTGCCAGTTCGCTCGTGATGTCCGACAGCTCAGTATCGGGATCACCGATGAGGTCCAGCAGATCGCTGAGATCGTCGCCGGACAACCCCATCGCTTTCCAGGCGTCCTCGTCCAGGTCGGTGGGGGCAAAGACGCGCGTCGTGATGTCGTTGATCAACTCGCTGCGTGTGGATGGTGGCTTTTTCAGGTCGATGGATTCCCAGAAGGTGCGGGAAAGCGCGCTAAAGGCGACCTGAGGACACGCGCCGGGCACGTTCAGGTAGACGTGACCGCTGCGCGTCAGCGCCGCCGTCTCATCGAAGACGTTGAGCGTGACCCAGGCGCTATTGTCTGTGAAGCTGCTGGTGTGTTCGACACCGTGGTAAGCTTCCCATACGATGCCCTTGCTTTGTTCTTGCGCCTGCCACGGGAAGAGACAGTGAATGCCCGATGGCCCGGTGATGAGATCGCCTTCCGCATCCTCTTCAAAAACCTGCGGGATCAGCACCGTGAGGTCGAGTTCGCCTTCGGGAAAGCGATCGAGGGAATAGTCTTTGCCTTTCTGGCGATGTGGGCGCAGCACGATGCCCAGCAGACAGACCTCGCCGCCCTCAGGATCTTTGCCGAAGGGGTAAAACGCGCCTTTGAGCTGGGTCTCGGCAGTTTTCGCGTCGTATTCCGTAAGCAGTTCGTGGGACGTCGTGACCGTGTTCGCGGGAGTGATGATGGCCGCCAGTGCGCCGTTGAGCGCCGTCAGCGTGCGATCCGTCTCGAAAAGCAATTCTTCCTCGAGATCGGGATCGTCCACGCCGACCTGCGTGCTCTTGGGGATAAGGACGACGAGGGGATCGTTGACACCGCTCAGTTTCTTCAGTTTGAAGGATAATTGAGCCTGCGCTGCCAACGCCGGGTGTGGTTGTACGTTGAGCAAATCCAGAAATTTGATGTAGTTGAGATCGGGCAGTTTGTTCAGGCGATAGAGAATCGTTTCTGTAAGCCAGGCGTGCAGTTGTACGAGGGTGAAACCTGGATCGCTCGTATTGAAGTTGGTCCACTCCGGCGTGTAGCGCGGGATGCGCGCTTTCGCCTCCTCCACAATTTGCTCGAATGTCCTATCGTCAAGCACAGGCGCTTGTAGTGGCATAGTGACTCCCCTCACCCTTCATTGATATAGAACGGGTAAACAATGTTATGAAACGCGTTGTTGGCGCGAATCCGGTAATCGACGTAGATCAGCAGCGTGTTGGGCGTTTCCGCGTGACTCATCACCCGCACGTCGAGCACGTCGATGCGCGGTTCCCAGCGCAGCAGCGCGCTGTGGACCTCGTGGGTCACTGTGGCGATGGTGTTGGGGTTGTTAGGCGCGAAGACGTAGTCGTGGATGCCGCAGCCGAACTCCGGCTGCATCACGCGCGTGTTCGGCGGCGTGCTCAGGATAATCCAGATGGCTTCGGCGATGCTCTGTGCCCCGCTGGAGTACGAAAGGCCACCCCGCCCGTTGACGCGAATCGGGAATTTCCACCCTTTGCCAAGAAAATCGATCATAATTCAATCCCCTACCAGGACGGTCGGAAAAGCACCCAGCACCATACCCTGAGCATTCCCCGTCCCACCTGGATTGCAGTTCTGATCCGTGCGATCCATAAAGCGCACGATACCGTATTCTTGCGGACCGTAGACCACACTAGCACTGGCCTCGGTGAATTTACACGCGCCTTTGATGACATTGCTGGTCACGCCGCCCACCGATCCGGCTTCGTCGCCGGTGCTGGTTGGGATTTCCGGGCTGTTAGTCTGGACCAGGACTTTGAGTTCGGCCGGCCCCACCACCAAGTTGTCCGCGACCGGATTGGCGTCGCTCAATTGGGCGATGTTCGGGTATGGGATCGGCACCGGCGGTGCGGGCGGCGCGGGCGTCTTGCACACGTCCGGGAAAGCGAAGGCGATCCCCTGAGCAGGCGCGATAGGTTTCATAGTCAGTTAGTCCTTTAGTCCTTAGTCAGATAGTCCGGCAAGGTCATCGGCGTTGGATCAGGATTCGGCGACAGAGACATTTAACTGCCGGTATGCATCTTCAGGATGCGCGTCGAAGTCCCACACACCGCGCCAGATGACGTAGCAACAGTTCTTCTCCGGCTCGATGACCAATGTATCGGCGACGATCGGTACGTTCTGGCTCAGCCAGTAGCGTTCCTCGTCGGGGCCGTAGCCGCGATAGTAACGGACTTGCGCCGTCACGGTCTCATTGCCTAGTGTGAAGCCGTAGTCATCGCTCGGTCCCGGTCGTTGAATGCGCACCTGCTCCCCCGGTGAGAAGTAGGGTAGGGCCGGTAATTGCAGTGCATCACGCCGGTAGCCGTTGTAAAATCGATTGTTAAATCCACTCGGCAGCGGTTCTGGGAGCGGGTACGACACGTCGTCTTCCGGGAAGGCGGCTTCGCTTTTGCGCGGATCGACCGCTCGCGGTTCCCACCCGAACATATCAAAATCACTGCTGCTGATTGTGCGTTCCAACCACGTCTGATCGTTGACCCGGAATCGCGTCAGTCCAGTGACGGTCAGGAAATCCAGAACGGCGACGTCGCCCTCCGGCTTGAATGGCGCCAGGTCGTGTTCGAAGCGTATCCTCGAAAATACATTGACATCGTCGTAGAAGACCGTCCGCCCGTCCACCGATGCGGTGCGCACAACCACCTGCATCTCGGTGGCGCTCACTGTACTCGGCCAGCGCCCTTCAGCCGTGAACCAGTCGAGTGTTGGTGTCAGTCCGGCGTTGACCGTACAGATTGTCGTCGCACCTGTGCGTAGTTCGACGGTCATGTTCGATGCAACAGTGGCCTTTGCCGCAAAGGTCAGCGTGAACTTGTGCCCGGCCAGCACCTCGGGCATCGCCAGCGTCTGCGTGACCCGCTTGTTTGCGTCGCCGGTCACGCGCAACATGAAATCGCCGCTGCCACCCGACTCCGCGACCCGGGCGATGGTCGCCCCGCTTTCCGGCTGCCATGCCGAGATGTCCGCGCCCTCGAAATCGCCGTTGGTGACCAGGTTGCCGGTCTGCTCCGGCATATCCGGCTGATCCTGATCGAAGACCGCTAGCGCCTCCGCAGCCGGCGTCACGCTGCCGAATGCCGGATTGAGCGATGGCGCAATGTCGTACGTGCGCTTCAGAATCGCTGTGCCAACCCGCTGTATCTGGTGGGGTGGGTCGGGATTTTTGCGATAGCCCACCAGGAAAAATCCGGCGAAACCGTTGCCTTCAGGAAAGCTCGTTTCCATACCTTGTTAAGGATTCAAATGAATTGGGTTACCTGTCGCCGCCAACTTGGCCGAAGCCTCGATGGTGACGTTGGTGCCCTTGATCGTGATATCGCCGCTGGACTCGATTGTGATGCCACTGGACGTCATCTCAACTTTGTTGCCGTCGGCGTCTTCCATCAGAATGCCGTCGGCGTTCATTTCGATTTTGTTGCCGTTGGAATCCTCGACGAGGACGCCTTCCTC
>JBJYXQ010000666.1:0-4030 GCA_046260035.1 Anaerolineae bacterium | reverse complement strand
CCGGTCCGCTCGCAATCCGGCGTTGATCCCCAAGCCCTCGAAGCCTTCGCCGATGCGCTCTTCACGGAACAACTACCACGGCGGAACATCCCCGGCGCCGTGCTCGTTGTCGTCCAGGATGGCGAAGTCGTGCTGGCGAAAGGCTACGGCTTCAGCGATCTGGAGACGCAGACGCCGTTCAGCGCCGAGACGCAGGTGCGCATCGGCTCGGTCTCTAAGCTGTTCGTGGCGACGGCGGTGATGCAACTGGTCGAACAGGGACGGCTCACCCTGGACGCCGACGTCAATCGCTACCTCACCACGTTTAAAATCGACAAAGCCTACCCGCAGCCAGTGACGATCGCACACCTGCTTACCCACACCGCCGGTTTCGATATGGCCTATGGCGATTTCAACTTCGATCCGGCTAAAGTCCAACCGCTGGGAACTTACCTGAAGACGCATTATTCGGGACGCATCAACCCGCCGGGAGAAATCATCGCCTACTCGAACTATGGCTACGCCCTGCTGGGTTACATCGTCGAGCAAGTCTCAGGGATGCCCTTCGACCAGTACGTTCAGGAGTACATCCTCACGCCCCTGGGGATGACGCACAGTCGCTATTTCTACTCGCCACCCGCGCCGGAAGGCCTGGCGACCGGCTATTCCTACCTCAGCGGAGGACGTGCGCCGCAGTCGCCGGACTACGACAGTGAGTATCCCGGCGGCGGGCTGGTTTCAACTGGGGCAGATATGGCGCGCTTTATGCTCGCATACCTGGGCGATGGCTGTTACGAGGATGCATGCATCTTGCAGCCCGCGACGGTCGCTATGATGCAACAGCAGCAAGCCACGAACCACCCACAACTCAGCGGCCATGGGTATGCCTGGTTTGAGGGATTTCAGAATGGTCAACGCATCCTCGGTCACGCCGGTTCCGCGCTGGGGTTCGGCAACAACCTGGAACTGCGGCCCGAGGCCAATGTGGGCTACTTCCTGTCCTTCAACCTGGAGTGTCTAGCATCGTCAGCCTGCGATCTCATCTCCAACTTCCGCGAGCAATTCGCCGATCGCTTCTTCCCCGGCGAGGCAGCTCCTCTCCCAGCGTTCACCCCGGAAACTGACGTCAGCCGCTTGATCGGGGACTATCGTTTTATCTGGTATCCGCACCGCACCGTGGAGAAAATCCGGGTGTTGGAGCAGCCAGACGTACACGTTACGTCTGGAACCCGCGGCATCCGCGTCAATGACACGGACTACGTCGAAGTTGCGCCACTGCTCTTCCAGGCCGTCGACGGTGACGCACGCCTCGCTTTCCGCGCCGACGCGCAAGGGCAGATCACCTACCTGTTCCACCCGTCCGCCTACGAGCGCCTCGCCTGGTACGAAACCACTGCCCTGAACAATTGGCTCTTCAATGCCTGGGGTTGGCTGTGGGGTGTCATCGTGCTGATCTGGCCCGTGATGGCGCTCGTGCGCCGCTGGCGCAAGGTTCCGTCGCTATCGGTGGTAGCGCGTTGGGCGCTCTGGCTGACCATCGCGGTCGCTGCGCTACACATCGCGTTCCTGCTCAGCCTGCAGCAGCTCTTCTGGTCGTCGCGTAATACGATGATCATTCTGTTGTGCTTGCCACTCCTGGCGATGCTCTTGACCTTCGGTTTAGCAGGACTGACCGTGCGGCTATGGTGGCGCAAGGACGACACCATCGTGGGACGGATTTACCTTGCGGCGGTCACGGTAAATGCGCTGGCCTTCCTGCTGTTTTTGCAGCAGTGGAACTTCCTGGGGTTTCACCTACCGGGGAAATAGCAGAGTTTATACAAGGAGAGATAATGATATCAACGCAACGGTTCAAGGGGATAGTGAACACACTACTTTTCGTAGTGTTGTTGACCGGTTGTCAGAAAACGCCGTCCACGCCATCGGCAGCACCGCAGGAACCCATAGTAGAGCTTCCCGCCGTCGCCGAAGGCCTGCAAGGGCTGGACATTGACACCTTCTTCAAGGAATCCTACATACGTATCGGGCTGCGCTACCCAGAGAACATCACCGCGCTGGGACTTTCTGCAGCGTTCGGGACGCGTGACGATTGCCTCAACGACATGTCCGATGCGTTCGTCCGCGAAACGCAAGACCTGGAAAAAGCGATCCTAGCGTTGCTCAGGACTTACGACCGCGATGTCCTCACCCCGGAGCAGCAGCTTTCTTACGACGTGTACACTTGGTATCTCGAAGATCGAGTCCGCGGGCACGAGTTTATGTACTACGATTATGTCATTATTCCTGGTGTCATCGGCTACCAGGATAACCTGGTGCAACTGTTCACCGACCTGCACCCGGTAACGAACAAACAAAACGCTGAGGACTACGTGACGCGCCTATCGCAGGTCGAAACGCAGATGCGGCAAGTCGTGGACGGCCTGAAACGCCGTGAAGAGATCAGCGTGATACTGCCGCGCGGTATCCTCCAGTGGATAGGAAACAACCTTCGCCAGATAGCCAAAAGTGATGCCGATGAGACACCATTCTACACAGCCTTCGAAGAGAAGCTAAGCGCATTGGACAACGTCAGTGTAGCCGATAAGGAAGCGTTGCTCAAAGATGCTGTAAGTGCTATCAAAAAATCCGTGCTGCCCGGCTTTGATGCGCTGGCCGACCTGGTGGAAAAGCAACAGCGCAAAGCGACAAACGACCTTGGCGTGTCGCGGTTTCCCAACGGCGAAGCGTACTACGCCTACCTGCTGGACCACTACACCACCACCGACCTGACTGCTGACGAGATTCACGAACTCGGTAAACGAGACCTGATCCGCATCCAGACTGAGATGCGCGCCCTATTCGACAAACTGGGCTATCCAGAGAATGAAAGCCTGCCGAGTCTGTATAATCGCGTGGCAAAGGATAGTGGCGATTTACAGGGCGAGGCCATCCTGCGCGAGTATGAAAGCATCATTGAAGCGGCAAAAGAGGCCATTGTTCCCGCATTCGATCTACAACCGAAGGCCGATGTGATCGTTATCGGCGTGCCAAACGGAGGCTACTACGTCCATCCGGCGATGGACGGCTCGCGTCCCGGTGCATTTTACGCCAGCAACACCGGCTCGGAACCCAGGTTCAAAATACCAACACTGGCCTACCACGAGGCGGTTCCCGGCCACCACCAGCAAATTGCCATCGCCCAGGAACTCCCCCTCCCCCTCTTCAGGAGGGATATGGGTTTTACAGGCTACACCGAGGGGTGGGCACTCTACGCGGAGCGTCTGGCGCGGGAATTGGGCTTTTACGAGGATGACCCTTATGGCGACCTGGGGCGCTTGCAGGGCGAGGCCTTCCGTGCCGCGCGCTTAGTGGTGGATACCGGCATCCACGTCAAAGGCTGGACCTTCGATCAGGCCGCGGACTACATGGTGCAAAACACCGGCCTGACGCGTGGCTTTGTCGAACAGCAAATCTGGCGCTACATCACCTGGCCAGGACAAGCAACGGCGTACAAAATCGGGATGATCGAAATCCTGGAACAACGACAACGGGCGATGGACGCCCTGGGGGACGATTTTGACCTCAAAGCCTTTCACAACGTCGTCATAGGCAGCGGCAGTGTACCGCTCGAGCTTTTGGAAGGATTGGTGGACAATTACATTGTAACAGCTCAGAATTGATTGAACAGGCAGATCTAAAACAGATAATCCCAATCCTGTCCGGTCAGGTCATTCCACGGGAAATCCGGGCGAACAATCGCGTCACCATACGCGGAAACGTCCTCGCCTATCGCCAGGCGAATAGCGTTAGCGCCTTGCCGTTCCTTCAGCAATAGCGCGCCGGCTAGACATCCTTCCACCACCCGTACCTTGCGGTATCCGCCGCGCCCCTGCCACAAATACACGTTCCCGTCTGCGCCGTGCGGTTCGCCAATGTAACTGTAAAACGTATCGTAGATGATCGAAGCGTTGTAGAAAGGGATATCGTCTTCCGGCATAACTGGCTGATCGGCCATCGCGCGACCGGCAAGCCGGCCCTGGCGCGCACAATCGAGCCAGATACGGGTTGTGAA
>JBJYXQ010000665.1:0-12356 GCA_046260035.1 Anaerolineae bacterium | reverse complement strand
ATGCAGCCGTAGGAAACCGGCGCCCCCAGGTACCCCGCCCAGAGCGTCGCCCCGTTTGCCATCACCGGCAGTGCGTGGATGCCATTTTCCGTCGATCCAGCCCAGTAGATACCGAGCCAGTGCGGCATCCAGATACCCCAGGTGGAGCCGTAAGCGTTGGGAATCTTGCTCTGCACGCGAAACTCGCCGGTGCGTGTGTAATACGGTGCAGCCCCGCTCGAAGCCACGAAGGAATAGACCAATTGATTCCCCTGGTAGGCGTAGAGGTGCTGTTCGGAGAGATTGACATCGATGTATTTTCCCCCGCCGGAAGGTGCGGGTGCGGTTCCTGTCAGGCGCAGCACTTGCCCAACGTAGATGTTCGATGGGTTGGCGATCCCGTTAAGATAGGCCAAATCCGCAGGCGTCGTCGCAAAGCGTAGCGAAATCTGGATCAGGGTATCGCCCGGGCGCACCACGTAAGTATCGAGATTACTTGTCTCCGGATCAGGTGCCTCCTCTGCTGGAGTGTTCCCAGAGATGATCAAGGATTGTCCGGCGTAGATCGTGTGCCAGTCCGACAACTCATTGGCCTGTACCAAAGCCCATACGGTGACCCCGTGACGCAGAGCGATGCTGCTCAAGGTGTCGCCCGGCTGGACGATGTAGGCGTCTGTGGATGGCGCGGGTGTTGGTTGCGGGACCGGTTCGCCGGAAGCATCAGGGATGACCAACTCCTGTCCCACGTAAATGTAGATGTTGGTCAGCCCGTTTGCCGACATAATCGCATCGACCGTCGTGCCGTAGCGCAGCGAGATGCGAAAGAGGTTCTCGCCAGGTTGCACCACGTGGATGATGGTCGTCTGCGCCTGCGCTGCAGCGGGGTGAAGAAGCGCGCACAGCAGGATCAGCGCCACAAAGATTCTGACCAGTGCTGTTAGGTATTGCATTACGCGGGGGCGTCGCACAGCCGCAACTTTGCCGTGTGTGGCGTGGTCCACACACGCATTGTTCAAGCGTGAGAATGATAGGCTGTTTATCATCAACCTGATTCTATAGCCGTTATCCTATTCACGCAAACGAAGAATTCAATGTGTAAATCTTATGTCAGCTAAAGAACGCGGCGGCTTCGGCGATGCGCGAAACCGTAGGTACGCCAAATGGGCAGCGCTTCTCGCAGGCGCCGCACGCAGTGCAATCCGAGGCGTGTGTTGGCATTGCATCGTAGGCCGCACGGATCGCTGGGGTGAGATCCTGCTGCGCCATATCGAACAAACGGAGTGTCTGGCCGATGTTGATCTGCGCCGGGCATGGCAGACAGTGGTTACAGTAGACGCACTCGCCGGGTACGTACTGCTCGAAATCGGCAATGACCTCAGAGAAATCGCGTTCGGCCTCCGTCGCATCCTCGTAGGCCAGGACGCCGCACACCTGCGGTCCGCCGCGCAATTCCTCCACGCTGGCGCAGCCGGGGATCGCCGCGCAGACTCCCACCTGCGAAAGCGTGTAACTCAGGCATTGCACCGGCGTGATCGGGACGTTTTTCTTGATCTTTTGTGCTTCCCCGCCCATCTGGTAGTGCGACACGCGCACGGTACGCGGGCCTTGTAGCAGCTTCCCGCCGCCCAGGGGCTTCATCGCCACAACGCCTATGCCGCGCGCCTGGCACGTTTTGAGCAAGTCTTTCTTGCCGGGTACAGCGTTTCCGGCCATGTTGATAGGAAACATGAGCACATCGATATGGCCGCTCTCCACGGCCTGCAACGCTGTTTCGACGGTGTGCCCACTGAAGCCGATGAAGCGCGTCTTGCCTTCTTCTTTCAGCCGTAGCGCCAGGCCGAGGGGGCCATTCTCACGGAACAGAGCGTCGAAGTCGTTTTGCCTGTCACAGTTGTGGAGAATGAGTATGTCCGTGTAATCAGTCTTCAGGCGGGTGAGAAAATCGTCAAAGAACTTCTCGCAAAGCTTGAGCGAGCGCGTCTTCAGGTATTGCCCATCCTCTTTGATCGCTGCCCCCAGGTGCGCTGCGAGATAGATGTCTTCGCGTTGCCCCGCGAACGCCGCGCCCATCGCATCGCGGAAGCCGGGCTCCGCGCAGAACAGGTCGAAATAGTTGATCCCTGCCTCCAACGCTGTGTGGATGACATCGATGATATGATCTTGGGGTTTGCCGATCAGATACTCGGTTCCCAGGCTGATTTCGCCGACCTGTAGGCCAGTCCGGCCAAGCGTACGATAGCGCATATAAACCTCCTCTTGCTCAGATGAAACGGATTGTTCTTATACAATAAATGACCTTAGCGGCTGTTTTGTGACAGTCGCTAAGGTCATTATTAGAACATATCCAAGAATTCGCCATTGATGCACCCAGAACGCTCGCAGGCGAGATTTTCGGATAGAGTCTGACTCTTCGTTCCGTTTTAGTCGTTGTCGCTTTGTTCGGCTTCCTCTATGTCGGCTTTGTCGGCACCTTTGGCATCTTCGTCCGAAAGCTCTTCGAATAGTGGCTCTTCATCCTCATCCTCATCCTCATACTCTTCGTCATCGAAATTGCTTAGATTAATTTGCAATATCCTGCCCAATGCAAATAGCGTGATGGCGAAGAATGCGTATTGTGCGACGTTAGTCATAACGAAATTCGTTACTTCGAATTCATTCCCACTTATCACTAACTGGTTTCCAGCAATCATCTCCGAGATATATTGGATTGAGTAGATTGCTGACCAAATCGTATACAGCGCGAGCAACGCTGCAAGAACATATAGAATAATGCTTATAACCGGAAATTGGACCTTTCGCATGTGTTAACCGCCTTTTTGTGAATTTAGTATTCCTGCCGGTTTATCAGCCATAATAATATCGAGGTTGTGCCAGCTCGCACAACCTCGATATTACACGTTGCTGTTTTCCGCCAGATAGCTTCTCTATTTTACGATCTACTGTTTCTTTGTCAATATGGATTTCTCACTTCAGGTTTTCTTTTCGAATAGGTAATCCCCGTGATGATCTCTGCCAACCTGCACATAGCCGCACTTCTCGTAGAAACGCGGCGTGCGCGTATTCCATTGAGGTGTGCCCAGTGTCCACCGCTTGACCTCTGGATGCAAGCTTTCCATAAATGCCATAGCCTGCACGCCGATACCCTGGTGCTGATACTTGGGATCAACAAAGATGCGTATCAGCTCGTAATGCTGATACGCGACCGGGCCGAAGAAAATACCACCGACAATTTTGCCATCCAGCAGAATCTTATAGTATTCTGAAGAAATCATCAGCCGTATCTGAAAGAGATCGGAATTGTAACCTGGTGGCCCGCCGGTTAGGCCCGGTGCGCCATAATCCACATCGCTGTGAAAGGCACGTTCGCAGATTTTTGCGAGAATCCTCGCATCCTTAGTTACGGCTTTCTCAAAATGCACTTGCATTGCATTTCCTCGGAACATGGATATATAGGATGGACAGGATATATCCTAAAATCCTGAATATCCTGTCCATACATGTTGAATCTCTATTTTTCGCTCGTTGCATCAGTGAGAGCGGATTCGGCCATACGGATGTGCTCCAGATCATGCTTTGCCATCCCTTGCAATACGCCGCCAACGCAGGATTGCCCGAAGTCTACGTCGCTCGTGTCGCGCTTGAGGATTTCAGGTGTAATCTCCGCAACGAACGCTTGCGTCCCGGCGTGGATCGCATCCCACGCTGCCAGCACGGTCTCTAGGTCCTCAGTTGGTTCGGTGCCAACGTCGGCGAAGGCGGGGTTTCCCTCAAGAAACGGTGGAAGAAATCCTAACTTGCACCACGGTTGGTCGTTGCGTAGCAGCCAGCGGTTGAGGTACATATCTTCGGCGAACACCAGGTGCCGCGCGTGCTCCAGCGCCGACCAGCGATCCGGACCGGGATGTGCGTTAAGCACATCCGACGGTGTGTCGCGAAGGCGAGTGTAGAACTCAGCGCGTAGTTGTTCAAGGCGCGCCAAGACACGGCGTACTTCCTCGGGATCGAAGACGTCGCTCATCCTCAACCGCGTGCGTTCCGGGTCGCGGCGATCGAGTTCTGCTTCGATCAACTGATCTATGCGCATACCGTAGATCGTCAACCCGGCAATGTTAGCGTCATTGATCGTCATGTCTTTGAGGTTGGCATTGTAAATTTGCACACCTTCCATATTGACATCGTCAAACGTTGCCTTATGTAGATTGACGTTGTGGAACAGTGTGCCTGCCATATCGCGATTTTCAAAGCGCTCGCTCATCTTATGCCGCCCTCAACTTTTCCAATGTTTCGCGCGCATCTGGCGCTTGGGCGAGGAAGCCTTCGAGCTTGGCGCAGCCATAATCGTCGCAGACGGCGCAATTGACGACGCCACGTTCGATCGCACAGGCGCGGATCTCGCACATGCCGCAATAGCCGGCTAACCGTCCGTCAGTGCTTGCCAGGCAACCATCGCAGATAATCGACTCTGCCGTCATTTCCGGTGCATTGAACGCGACGCGCCATTCCGCCGCCACGCGTTCTAGAGCTGCCATATCGTCAGCCTGCGTGGCGATGTACGCCGGGCACCCTGCACAATTCAATCCGCAGTAGGCAATAATTTTGTCCATTCTGATCCTCCCTTTTGTTTACTGAGTTGTAGTAGTTCATTTGTTCTATTACGCTTTTACTATACGTCGTGAATGTGACAAATTGTGTCATATTTAGTGCGAGGATTAGGAATTGGGAGGGAAATCGAGGTTGGTGATAGGGAGATTGGGAACCAGGAAGGGCTGCTTTCCTAATCCCCAATCCCAAGTCCCAAATCACTCTGCAGGCTTGGCGACGACGACCACGCCGACGATGCCGCTCCCAGAGTGAATGGACAAGCCTGGTGTGAACTCTGCCGTGATGACGTCATCGGGGCAGGGAAGATGCTCGCGCAGACGCGCCTCAAACTCGCGCGCTTTCTCCAGTGCGTTGACGTGGATGATGCCCATGCGTTCAATGGGATGCCCACCCAAGCTCTCCACCGTCAATTCGATGGCGCGATGCCAGGCTTTTTGCTGTGTGCGTACCTTTTCCAACATGTCGAGTTTACCGTCTCTGACCGTAAGAATGGGCTTGATATTCAACAGGTTCGCCATTCCCGCTGCCAGATGCCCCACGCGCCCACTCATTGCCAGGTACTTGAGGGTTGCTAACGCCGCGTAGAGATGCGTTCTCTCGCGCAGCGACTCTGCAACGGTAATCGCCTCATCCTTTGATGCGCCCTCCTGCACGGCCTCGGCGGCGGCCAGGACCATAAACCCCTGTCCCATCGACAAGGTGCGTGAGTCCACAACGGTGATGTCGTGGTCGGGCAGCAATTCGCAGGCGGTAAGCGCAGCGTTATAGGTCCCACTGATCTCCGCGCTGACGCAGAAACAGAGCACTGACTGCGCTCCTGCGTCAAAAGCTGCCTGGTAAGCCTCGACGAACTGGCCAGGCGTCGGCGCGGACGTCGTCGGCAGTTTGCCGTCGCGGTCGATGCGCACGAACGCCTCGGTATCGTCGATGTCCACGCCAGCCTGGAAGGTTTCCTCGCTAAAGTGGATGTTGATCGGCACTTGTTGGATGCCGAACTGTGCTGCAACAGCAGCCGGTAAACTTGAATCCGTATCGGTGACAATAGCAATGGGTGACATAAGTTCCTCCTGAACATAGATGAAAGAAAAGAATACTGCTAGTGTAGATGAAAATGGCGTAGGAGCAAGGGGCTTATTAGAGTCTTATCATTCTCGCGGGTCAAGAGGCGTCTGTGCGTTATTTTGCCGCTAAAGCGGCTTCTTTAGGGGGGATTCTTGGCCTTTAGGCCGTATTTGTAGCTGACGAAAGCCTGGGGTGTTTTGCGTCAGGAGAATGATAAGCTCCTGAGGGACTTATCGGTTGGTTAGACAAAATCACAAAGAGGGCCTATAATGACGAATGTTTGAACAATCCCATACCATATACAAGAGCGTGTCATCTTTGATGTCTAAAGTTAAAACGGCTTTATTGGTAACACTGTGTATCATCCTTGCGCTATTCCTGGCTATGCTGCTATTTAATATTGCGCGTATTGCGGGACAGACGACACCATCAGTCTACGTCGTCGTCACGCCGACCTGTAGCGCAATTCCGCCTACGCACACGGCTACGCCAATCCCACCTTCGCCCACCGCTACGTTGACGAAGGTCCCGACGTGGACACCGACATTTACGCCTACGCCGCCGCCGACGTACACGCCCACGCCTACGAAAACACCAACGCCCACCATCACGCCATCACCGTTGCCGCCGCGCCGCCCGACCGCGATCCCGATCACGCCCGTCGCCGAATTGGAAATTACTATGACCACGGCGTATTCGGGGTATGTCGCGGTGCCTATCCCCACCGCCGTGCCCCGTTACCATATCCCCGAGGAAGCGCTGACGATCATATTGCTCGGTAGCGATCAGCGTCCCGATTGGAACTATTGGAATACCGACGCAATGCAGTATGTCGTTGTCTACCCCGACATTCCCTCCGTGTCGGTACTTTCCATCCCGCGCGATTTGTACGTCTACATTCCCAATATCCGTATGAGCCGTATCAACACCGCCGACTCGTATGGTGCGAACTATGGTTTCGACGGCGGAGGAATTGGTCTGCTTAACCAGACGTTGCTGTACAACTTAGGCATCACCGCCGACTATTACGCTAAGGTCAATTTCGACGGGCTTATGGGTCTCGTGGATATGCTGGGCGGTGTGGAAGTGCCGGTGCATTGTCAATTGCACGACTATTGGCCCATCCCTGATGAGAACGGCGAGTATCATATCCTCACACTCGAGCCTGGTCTGATTCCGATGAACGGGGAGTTGGCCCTCTGGTACTCGCGAACGCGCAAGACGACGAGCGTCTTCGCCCGCGAGGAACGCCAGCAGCAAGTCCTGGAAGCGATGTGGCACAAGGCGAAGCAATCCAACTTGTTGACGATGATCCCTGAGTTGTACGAGCAGAGCCGCGACCTTTACCAAACCGATATGGGATTGGGCAACATCCTCGAGCTGGGTATCACCGCGATGCAGATCGATAGCACCGATGTGCGTTTTTACAACATCGGGCGTGACGAAACCGAGTTCTACATCACGGGGCAGGGAGGGAACGTCTTCTTGCCCGTGTGGGAAACGATGGCCGAGGTGATCGACGCCGCCGTCGCGCGTCCGGCTGATAGCCGCGCCGACCGCGCCGAAATTCGCATCGAGGTGTGGAACGGAACCTATGCCGCCGCGCGTGATTGGCTAGCAGCCGACACGCTCTCGCGCTACGGATATACTCCCGTCGTCGCTCCGGCTGACCGAATGGATTACCCGCAGACGCAGATCGTCGTCTTCAGCAGCACGACCAAGGGCACGGGCCTCACCCACATCCAGCAGCTTTTCCGTGTATCCGATGCGAACGTCATCTATGCGGAAGATCCCACCCGCGATGTGAAGCTGCGCCTCATCCTCGGGGCGGATTACGATCCCTGCCGGTAGGGAATATCACGTGCCCTTAACGGACTGGCAAAGGCAACGCTACAGCCGGAACATCACCATCAAACGGTTGGGCGAAACCGGACAGGAGAAGCTGCTGGCATCTAAAGTTCTGGTGATTGGGGCGGGCGGGCTTGGATCGGCTGCGATTCTGTACCTGGCCGCTGCTGGCGTCGGCACGTTGGGCATCGTGGACGGCGATGCCGTGGAAATCTCCAACCTTCAGCGCCAGATACTCTACAATACATCCGATATCGGCAAGCCGAAGACGGAATCCGCCAAGGAGAAAGTCGAACGGTTCAATCCCGATGTGAAGGTCATTGCGTACGGTGAACAGATGACGGCTGGAAACATTTCAGCCATTATCGCGGAGTATGATTTCATCATCGAGTGTACCGATACTTTCCCTGCCAAGTTCCTGACTAACGAGGCCTGTGTGCAAAGTCACAAACCATTCTCCCATGCCGGCGTCTTGGCACTTCAGGGCCAGACGATGACCTATGTGCCTACTCACGCTTGCTTGCGCTGCGTCTTTGATCCTCCTCCGCCGGGTACGGCGCCGACGAGCGATGACCTGGGTATACTCGGCGCGACGGCTGGCGTGTTCGGCGCCATCCAGGCTGGTGAGGCGATCAAGTATCTGGTCGGCAACGGCAACCTTCTCACCGACGCCGTGTTGTATTACAATCTGCTCGATGCCAAATTCAAGAAGGTCAAAGTCAAACGAAAAGCAAAGTGTTCTGTATGCGGAAATTAAAAAGAGCGGGTACTCAAGTGAGAGTACCCGCTTTGTCTTGTTCCACTTGCATCAGCCACCTTGCATCGGCGTGGGCACTTTCTTCTTGTCTTTCATTGCCATATCGGAAACCAGATATTCGTTGATCAGTCTTTGGGGAGCGCCTGTGCTGATTTCAAGGTCGGGGATCATAGCATCAAGGCCGAGTGCGTTCAGCGTTTCCGGTAGTGGTACGCCATCTTGCCCAAACCCCATGCCTTCGTAGTAGCCCTGGATCATCACTTCCACGTCGACGGCTTGGCCCTTGAGCGGACCTTTCGATTGCGGCGGGCTGCCGATCGCTCTTTGCGCAATCTCGTGCCGGATCGCGCCCTCACGCGCGTTGAACATCTGCCGCGTAGTTTGTATCCGGTAGCCGATCTCCAGGATTTCGTCAACATCCATCTTCCAGCCCGTCGCGCTTTCGATGAGCTCAAGAAGCGGATATTTGCCGAGATAGTAGGCGAACAAACATAGTCCCAAGCTTTCAAACGCCTGGTGTATCTTGACCGGGATATGCGAAGATTTTCCCCGTTGGTAGGGGTGTTCTGCCTTCTCAATCTTCGGAGCAAGATCAGTGAAAAAGTCCGCCATTCCCATGTCAAGTAGACCATAGTTTGGCGTAGTGTGGCGGCCCGGCGTCGGATCGGCGACCATTGACATCCCAATGTCACCTGTGCCCAGGCGGATGTCGTGCATGCCCAATTCAGAACCGCCAGCCTGGATAGCATACGTCTCAGTCTCTGGATAGTAAGATTTCGCCACAAACACGCCATCTGCCAGCTTGTCGCCAATACCTTCCCTGGTGACGAGTAGCTTGAGCAGTGGCATGATGTAGGTTGGATCCTCCCATACCGGCAAGAATCCGTCGGGATAGTCCGCACAGACGAAATCCTCTTTTTTCAGCACGCCTTCTTCAACAGCCTCCAGCACATAGGCTACGACTGTGCCCACGGAGATGCTATCCATGCCCGCACGATTGAGATATTCGTTGACCTGCAAGAGGGTGTCCAGGTCAGAGTTAAGGATCAAAGACCCAAATGCGGCGAGGGTTTCGTATTCGGGACGGTGCGTTTCTTTGTCCTCATAGGGAAGCTTGTCGTATTCGAGAATGTAGCCGCAGCGCAGCGGGCAGGAGAAGCAGCCGTATTGGCGCTTCCCATACTTCTTCTTAATTGTCTTTCCACGTAGGTTCATCGCCTTCCTCATTGGGAAATCCAGATAGCCGATGCCTTTGTAATTCTTGACCGGCGAATCGCCGTTTTGCGACGACAACACGGTCATTAGCGAGGTCCCGAGTCCTGCTCCGCCCATACCGGTGCCCATCATGGTCGAAATCATATCCCCGCCGCCTCCCATTGGTGCGCCCATTAGCCTCATCAGCGGGACGACGTAATCGATCTCGGGAAGCAACTGCAGCATCATCTTGTTCTCGCTGAATGCTTTCACCTGCGCGAAGTAGGCTTTGATCAGCGCTTGCATCGTGGGCCGATCGGCAAATTCTACTCTGGTTTTCCCCAGCAGACAGACTGCTTTCAACTTCTTCGATCCCATCACTGCGCCGAGGCCGCTTCTTGCAGCGATGCGTCCTTTGTCGTTGACGATGCCGGAGATCAGCGAGAGGTTTTCGCCGGCTGTGCCGATTGTTGCAACACTAGCTCTGCTGCCGTGAAGCTTAACCAGTTCGTTTTCGGTCTCGACAGCATCTTTGCCCCACAGGAACTCTGCATCCTCAATGGAGATCTTATCGGGCGTCACCAAAAGGTAGACCGGTTTGTCCGACTCACCGGTGAGGAAAATGGCGTCAAAGCCTGCCCTTTTGATCGCCGGGCCGAATGTGCCGCCGGCATTGGCGTTGCCCCATCCGCCGCTGCTGTATTCTCCGTTAGCGCGTTTTCCTTTGCCGGTCAGCGGGCTCTTGCCACAGACCATATACCTGCCGCTGAACGGCGCGCCGGAGCCGGTCAACAGTCCCGGCGTAAATCCCAGGATGTTGTCGGGGCCTAACGGGTCGCATCCCGGTTTGATGTGTTTGTAGATGTAGTACGCACCCAAGCCGTAGCCGCCCAAGTACTTCCGGTAGACTTCTTCCGGTAGTTCTTGGACTTCACACGTTCGCTTTGTCAGATCCACGACTAGTATTTTGCCTGTGCAGCCTTTCATAACGCTGTCCTCCTTATGCCTTCCGCCGTCGCCGCAATCGCCATAAAATGATCATTCCCAACGCACCGATGATCGCCACCGCTGCCAGTCGCTTCCGGCGCACTGCCGCTGGTGGAGCCGGTGGCTGCATTGCCGCAAGCGCGTCGAGCGTTTCACGCATTCCCTCATGCAGTGGGCGCGGCGTCCAGCCGAGTTCGATGCGGGCTTTGTGGGCACGGGCGATGTATGACGCGCCGAGGATAGCAACCGAATCGCGGCAGATGAGCATAGGCAATGGCACCAGCTTCTCCAATGCGCCGATCACGGGTTTGAGCGGTAGCAGCTGCGCTGCCGGAATGCTGATCAACGGTGCTTGTTTGCCGCTAATCTCGCTTGCCAACCCAATCCACTCTGCCATAGTGAGCGCCGGGCCAGCGATGATGTAACTTTCGCCCGGCTTGCCCTTGTCTGCTGCCAGGATAAGGCCTTCAGCGACGTCGTCCACGTAGGTGTAGGCCAGCATCGTTTCCGGGCCGGGCAACACCGGCAGCCAGCCACGCCAGAACCACCGTAGAAACTCACCGACCAGGCTGTGATCGCCAGGGCCGTACACCACACCCGGCATCACGATGATGATCGGTGCGCCCTGCTGGATAAGGGGCAACGCGACCTCGTAATGGGCTTGCCACTTCGAGCGGTCGTAATCGGTGAGGAACGGGCCACCCTGGAAGAACGTCTCGTCCACAAGCTGCCCGTGTGTGTCGCCGTTGACCGCCACGCTGCTGGTGTGGATGATCCTGGGGACGCCGACCTCAAACGCCGTTTTCAGGACGTTGCGCGCGCCGCGCACGTTCGTCCCGTACATCCGCGCCGGATCGTTGCCGCCCAGCTTATACCATCCCGCAACGTGAAATACCACGTCACAGCCCGTCATCGCCGCGCGCAGCACATCCACGTCATCTAGATCGCCGCGGATCGCGTGTGCGCCCAGCGCTTCCACGGCCGCCGCGCTGCTATCGGAACGCGCCAGCGCCCATACCTCGTCGCCGCGTGCTAACAACCTCTTCAGCACTGGTTTGCCGATGAAGCCAGTTCCTCCGGTAAGAAAGACTTTCATCATGCCCTCCGTAGGATTGCATTTCTTTGCCGGTAAACGTCGTAGGGCGAATTGCCAATTCACCCTACGTTGTCTGTCCGGTGGAACGTGAAGAACGTTCCGTTAGAATCCGTTCAATCCGTTGAGATTATGCGTACGAGTCGTAGAGCGAGCGCATCCACAGTGCGTCACGGGCATCGTCTACCGTCCAGCCTTGTGGCAACGGGCACGTGACCCGTACGGTATGCCCGGCGGGGACGTCGAAGGCATTGTCGCTGAAGACCACGTCCGTGCCGAAAAGTTCCAGCTCCACAAAACGTGCCAGCGATTTTGCCGTCACCTCGATGACGAGTGCGCCTTCCCATTGGCTCACCGTCGCCGACAACTCCGGCTCGACCAGGGATAGGTGCTTGTTGGGGACGAAAGTCGCTACACGTTGCGCGACCTGCGTGTCGCCCTGCCATAACTCGCATACGAAGACGACGTCGCGGCAGTTGGCGTCGGAGATCTGATCGCCGAAGTTCAGCGTGCGCACATGCGTCGAAGCCAGTGGGGCAGCCGCTACCGGCTCGCTGCCGGAGGCTAGCTCCTCGCCGTCAACCGTTTGCAGCGACCAGTGGATGGCACCTTCCCACGGTACTTGCAGGTCGCTGGTGACGTGCATCCCCATCAGTGTCCCTGTGTCTTCGATGGAGAGTAGCACCGGTGCGTAGAACCGCTTGGCGGCGTAGTGCAGTGTCTTCCAGCGCCCAAAATAATCGATACTAGCCCACGAAGCTACGGGCCAACAGTCGTTGAGCTGCCAGTACAACGTCCCGCTTACGCGCTCCATATTGCGCCGCCAGTGTTCCA
>JBJYXQ010000664.1:0-3027 GCA_046260035.1 Anaerolineae bacterium | reverse complement strand
CGCGTTGTCGTAAGTGATCTTGAGCAGGCATTCGCGGTAATGATGCAGTTGGGTCATCCAGATGTGCGTGATCTGCGCCGGCCCGGTGATATCCGCCAGCACAACAGATTCGCCGGGCGGGATGATCCAAAGATCATGGTTGCGCCCAGTTTTGTCCCAAGAAGAACACCGTCCGGTTTTTCGATCCTGCAAGCGAGTCAATTCAGAAAGCATGTCATCCTTCTTTCGTGAATCAGCGAATCACCCAATCCTCAATCACACAGCCTCACAATCCAGAGAGCGTTTTTTCGGCAAGGATAGCAGTTCGGCGCGCCAAGTCGGAAATCCAGGCCGTTGGGAATTGCGCAAGCCCGGTGCACAAGGTGCCTTCGAGCGGTGCCGTCCAGTGAGTGGGAATCCGTATACTCGAACGTAGCAAACCCAGAAGCGACCCCACGCTGGCAGCATTGCTGCCGGTGTCCATGCCACAGGCGACAGCCAGACCAAGCGCGCGGCTGAAATCGCCATCACTGTACAACAACGCCAGAATGACCCAGGCGGTATTGTTGACCGTGTGAATGGGAGAATAAGCGCCATAATTTAAGATAAGCTGCTCGTAGGCCAACTCCCAATCATCGCTGGTGCGTTGCACCTCCAACACCTCATTGACAGCTTCTGCCAGACGGCAGTTGCGTGGAATCTCCGACAATCCCACGCGAATAATCTCTTCCAGATCATCGGTGACAAAAGACCAAGCAATCATTGCCGCCATCAGCATCGCGCTGTACACACCATTCTTGGTATGCGAGAGGATCGCGTCCTTGTACGCCAGCGTCGCGGCCAGTTCAGGTTTGCCTGGCGCGACGTAGCCATACATATCGGCTCGCGTCCGCGCACCGACGAACTCGCGTTCAGGATTCACAAAGGACGCGGCCTCGTCCGGATGGACATTCCACACGAGGTTGCGATAGACCGTACGCTCGGTCGTATGAATACCAAAGTAGGGCAGACGCCGCAACCACTCAGTAGCGACATCCGTTGTTTTAAAATCCAGCCCATAAGTTTCGAGGATGTGCAGCGCGAGCAACGTGAAATCAGTATCGCCATCGCAGGGCGCACCGTGAATCTCGCCGCGAAAATGGCCGTTCGACTCGGACTTGAGTTCAAAGCCTTGTGGCGGCGAGACAACCCGGAGAATGTAATCCGCCAGAGGATAACTGTCTGCCAAGTGGAGATACTGGACGACTTTGCTTTTAGACCACCCCATCTGGAGCGGTCTGCCCAACACACAGCCGGCAATCCTGCCCAACCACGCGCCGTAGATCCGGTCATAGAGTGCATCGGAAGTGATAACCAACGCAGTAGCGCGTGGCCCATCGGGACGGGCGGCCTGGATATCGCTCAAAGCGTCAGGTTCATCATAGCTGAAGTCAGGCCGCAGTGAAGACGACACAAGATCGCTATACAGGCGATACAGCTTCCGCTTAGATGGTTTGCCGAGTCCCTCCAACTGCTCCCGATAACCGTTGACCGCGTACCCCTCCTCCTCCCGCTGCTGCAGTTCAAGCTGTACAACTTCCAGGATTTGCGGCACATCGTAGAAAGCCATCAAACCGGACGGCGGGACATTTTTCCCTCTGGAACGGCGGAGGCGCTTCCCACCAGCTTGCGTCGCGTGGCGGCGTGCCAGGTTCTGTGCGTACTGATCCGGCTGGTATGCCAATTCTTCAACGACTTGCAGGATTCTCTGGCGGGTAGCATCCGAAATTCTACCCTTGCCCGAAAGCGTCTGAGATACCGCGGCAACAGAGACACCAACCTGATTGGCAATATCTTCGAGGGTAACTTTCTTCTTTTTCTTCATGATGGTAAAACGCTTATTCTTAATCTAAGATATCCAGATTAAACGCTTAATCAATATCATAATAATACCATCAAAGCCATTTGTCAATAGCAAATCGAGGCAAAGGTGCGTTGTGGCATTCTGATGAGTCAGCGGACACGCTTAGCGGCTTAAAACTGCACCATTTACTGGCTTTTACGTGCCCGCGACCGGTTTTCTGAAACCTAAAACGTTCCCTTGAGACAATGGAACTTGGGTGATGGGTGGCCCTATCCTGATGCTGGAAGTTACGCTCATGTGAGCAAAGCGACAGTCAGCGTTATAGGCTTATTGGTGACAAAAAGAAAATCACCCCAAAACAAAAAGAGACCTCTATGGCTAGAGATCTCTTTCTGGGTCTTATAGTAATTTAGGTGATGGTTAATTGGTAAGTGACGGACCTAAGGGGCCACAGTGTGCGAGATTGTGCTCAGCAATAAACCATTTGATGACCATATGATGAAATGCCTCCTTCTTCGAGAACGACAAAGTTTTGCGCACCACTCGACCGAGGCGCTGGCGCAAAGTACCATACCAGCGCTCCATGTGCGCCGTCTGACCCGTTTCTTTGCCCACACATTGATGGGTGGTTTGGGGCAAGACCTGATAGGCTTTCCAGAAATCACTGAACGAGTGACAGCGTCGATAGGCATCTGGAATGCGCGCCCACAAGCGTTTGCACGTTTCTTTGCTGTGGTCACCAATGACAAAGGCGACGATTTGGCGCGTACGGCGGCACAACGCCGTCCACAGCCACTGTCGGTGGGCTTTACACCCCACAAACGACCACATTTCGTCCAGTTCTAGGATGTCATCAACTTGTGCGGGCGTCAACGTCTCACGTAGGGTCGGTAAGTGCTGTACTTTGTCCACGATCCATATGGCAATCGTTCGGCGACACACGTGAAAGATGCGTTCCAACCCGCGTAAACTCGCGCGTTCGTGGTACGCTCGCAGCACCATATTTTTGAAAGGAGCACGATAGCTAACTTGACTCGGAAACAACACGCGGTACGCACCGCAACTATGACAATGGTATTGTGGGGTGCCACACTTGTTGTGCCCATTATGCACCACATCTCGGCTCCCACATACGCGACAGGTATAGATGATAGTTATTTTGATCATCTGCCTATCTTACTATCACTTACCTATTAACCACTACC
>JBJYXQ010000663.1:0-5449 GCA_046260035.1 Anaerolineae bacterium | reverse complement strand
GGTCAACAGACCTTTCCGCGATTGCGGAGATGCTCGTCCGCGCGCCAAATAAAGCGGCGGTTGCCAGTTGGTCGCCGACCGGCTTGGGGCTGGCCAGCGGGCACGACATTATGAACCAGGCGCTTTACCAGGCCGTCTTTTTCGACGATGTCATCGAAATTGGTCCGGCGACAACGTTGGGCAAGCTGGCATTGGCCGGACAGGGACACGACTATCTCGTTGAAACATACACCCTCTTTGGCGATCCGGCATTGGAACTCAACGTGCTCAAAGCCGATTTGAGCATCACCAAGACGGTACAAGCAACGCCACCGAACGTACTCTTCCCAGAAGCGATCACCTACACGCTCAGCTACACCAATGCCGGTCCAAGCACAGCCTACAACGTCGTTATCACCGATGTGCTCCCGGCAGGCCTGGAAAACCCGGTGGTCGTTTCCTCTGGCATGACAACCACTCAGCGCGCGGGCACATCCTACGTATGGGATGTCGCTGACCTGCCTATGGGAACTGGTGGCGTCATCACGATCACGGCAACGGTCTCACCGACGTTCCAAGGTGTACTCGATAACCATGCCGAGATCGCTTCTGACGTGCTTGACCGCTATAAGAACGACAATATATCGGCTGTGCAGACTCCTGTGGGTGTTGGCCCATTGGTGACGATCACGAAATCCGGCAATGACATCGACCTCACCTGGGATGCTGTCATCGGGGCGACGCAGTATCGGGTGTATCGCAGCACAGAAGCGTACTTCGTCCCATCACCAAGCAATGCCGTTGGCACGGTGACGACGACATTCTATACTGACATCGACAAAATCGGTGATCCCGATGTGAATTACTTTTACACGGTTATCGCAATGGACGCCCAAGGACGCGAATCGCTGCCTTCCAATGCTGTTGGCGAGTTCGACTTTGCGCTGCTGCCCGGTGATCCCGGCAGCACGCGCTACAATGTGATTGGACTCCCACTTGAAGTAATCGCGCAACTCCCCGATGCGTCGGCGCTGGTGAACTACATCGGCCCAAGCGTCCAGCAAGTCCTTCACTGGGATCCCTTTGCGCAATCGTATGAATTCTGGCTTCCGCAGGTCAGTGTAGGCGACAACTTTGCCTTAGACGTGGGCGACGTTTACTGGGTACAGGTAGATAGCACCGCACCGTCTGTTGTGAGTTTCGTGGGAGGGGTGCCACCGCAGGACAGTGTGCAGTTCGCACTCGTCGGCGACGACCAAGCGTGTCTGTTCAATGAAATATCCCTACCCCTGGACCAGACGGGGATCACATCAGCCACGATGTTGGCAGAAGCGTTAGGGACAGCGTCCATCGAACAGGGGTTGCACTGGCGCGCAGATGTCCATGCTTTCGAGTATTGGCTGCCAGAAATCGACTTTGGGATCGATTTTGCGATGCGCGTGGGGTATCCTTACCACGTATGCCTCACATCAAGTGCGCCGGTCGTGTGGCCGTAAAAGGCAGGAGGTATGAAGATGTTGATGCTGAAAGAAACGAATCGTACTGAGGGCCATACTTACCGGAGAAGAATGATGAAGCGCTTACTGTTGTCGATATTGGTTGTCGGTCTAGGGCTACTGTTGACCGGAGCAGTGTTAGCCGAAGAGGGGGGCGCTGCCGGACCGGATGTCTTTGTCCGCATCACCCAACCGGAGGTAAATTTCAATGCGCAGAATCTCTCGGTGGCGGCAAGCACTAGCGCTTGCAATGCTACAGATGTCACCTACATCCACTGGGATTTAGGTGACATCCCGACGACAGGATTCGTCCATACCGCCACGCTAACGCTCACGGCAAACTATGCCACCGGCACGGATGGTGTACGACTCGGCTTGTACGAGACGGAAAGTACTTGGCAGGAGGAGACATTGACGTGGGCCACCTCCCCGGCTCTGGGAGCGCTCCTTGAGACGCGTCCTGCCCCTACCACGAGCGGGCAGGTTGTAATATTCGATAGCGCCGCGTTAAGGAACTATCTAAACAGCAAAATTCGCAGCGGGGCCGGTCAGGCCAGCTTTGCGCTTCGCTTTACCGAGGGATGCAGTCTTTTCGCATTGGCACGGTTCGATGACCGCGAGAGTGGCCTTACGGGCCCCGCTATGCACCTGGAATATGAAATCTACGTGCCTGATTTGACGATTCACAAGAGCGGGCCGGTCACGGCTTCCCCCGGTGACTTGATCGAGTACACGCTGGTCTACAGCAACACTGGCAACGCACTTGCACCCTACGTCACCATCACTGATGCACTGCCACGGCAGACAACTGTGTACGACCACAGTGGTACGGTCATCTTGCCAATCCCCGACCAAACGCTTACCTGGGAAGCGTTCAATCTCGCACCGGGTGACAGTGGGACGCTCACGTTCACCGCCCTCATCAGCCCCACATTCACCGGTCTGTTGACGAACACTGCGACCATCACCACCACCGCGGTTGAGAGCAACACCACGAACAACACCAGCCCGCCTGTCGTCACCGAAGTGCGTGCGCCTGACCTGACCATCCACAAGGATGGGCCAACTATGGCGTATCCCGGTGACGTGATTACGTACACGCTGGTCTACAGCAATGCCGGTAACGCCCCTGCGCCCTACGTCACCATCACCGATGTGCTTCCACCGCAACTGACCGCACTCGATCACACCGGCACGATCCTTCTGCCATTACCGAGTCAAACGCTCACATGGGAAGTGTACAATCTGGCACCGGGCGACGGCGGTGTGCTCACCATCACAGCCATTGTCAGCTCCACATTCACTGGCCCGCTGACGAACACCGCTACGATTGCGACCACGATCTTCGACAGCGATGCGGGCAACAATACCAGCCCGTCCGTTGTCACTGAGGTTCGTGCGCCCGATCTGACGATCCACAAGACCGGGCCAGCAATGGCCTACCCCGGCGACGTGATTACGTATACGCTGGCCTACACGAATGTCGGCGATGCCCTCGCACCCTACGTCACGGTCACCGATCTATTACCGCTGAACACACAGCTTTACGGCCATTCAGGCACAGTCCTTCTGCCTATGCCAGATGATTCGCTGACGTGGGAAGTATTCAACCTCGCGCCGGGTGCAAGCGGCACACTCACGGTCTCTGTGGTCATCAGTCCGACATTCACCGGCTGGATCACCAATACCGTCACGATTGCCACAACTGCGCCGGAAGCAGTCGTGGGGAATAACGCGAGCGCGGTGTCGACGCAGGTCGTGTCCCTGCCAGTTGTCTGGTATTACTTACACTTACCGATCGTGATGCGCGCCGCGCCATAACGCTTAATCAACCGCCCTTGTGAAGACGGCAACCTTGGGCTGCGGTCTTCACAAGGGCGTATCGCTCATTGCCCCGCGCGCTTCCACCAAATCCCCGTACACTCCGGCAGGACCGCCGGTTCACGGCTGATAAACCTGTCAGTTACATCGCCACGAAAGAAGAAGGTTGTCAACTCGCGGGCTTCCTTCACCGAAGCAAACCGATAATCGGTGCGTATCCACGTGGACGCAAAACCATTCGTATCCAGATGAGCAAAGTAAGGTTTCACGTTTTCCGGCGGGTCAGGCGTCTCATAGCCAGTACCTTGCGTCTCCACGATGATGAGCATACCACCAGGACGCACCACACGCTGCATCTCGGCCAGCGCCTTGCTCAGTTCTATCTGCCAATCCTGCTCCCAGACCACGGTATAGCAGATGCTCCACCCGGAGATGACAAGATCTGCGCTGTGGTTTTCCACCGGCAGTGCGCGGTGATCGGCGACGGCGACGTGCCAGTTGCGTGTTTGACCGCTCTCGAGGTGTTTCCGCGCCACGGCCAGCATCGCCGCCGACGTATCGAAGGCGCGCACCGACCGGGCGAACGGCGCCAGTAGCCGTGCCAGCCGCCCTGTTCCTGCGCCCATGTCGACAACGTCCAGGCCCTCCAATGGCACGATCTCCCGTAAAGCTGTGAGGAGGTTGCCCGTGTAGTCCTCCCGTGAAATGAGACGTTCGTATTCGTCTGCGTGATACGCGTAGATCTCGGCATAGTGATCGCTCATCGTTTTCATCCTTTACCATTTGTTTGCCAATCTGGGTGATGCTATAATTCCGACTGATGACCACCCAACTATCCGACTCTCTGGAGGAGACAATGGAATTCGCTGATTGTGTTCGAAACCTAAAACCGGAAGGCGCGTACCATATGCTGGCACGCGCGCAGGCGCTGGAAGCGCAAGGCCGCAACATCATCCATCTGGAGATCGGCCAACCGGACGTGCCGACGTTCGCCAACGTCGCGCAGGCGGGCATCCAGGCCATCAAGGACGGCCACACCACATACAATCCGCCTGCCGGGATTCCAGCCCTGCGCCAGGCCATAGCCGAGGACGCCGGACGACGGCGGAGTATTGAGATTTCCCCTTCCGAGGTGATCGTCGGACCGGGAACGAAGCCAATCTTGTTCTTCCCTGCGCTGGCACTCATCCGCCCAGGCGACGAGGTGCTCTATCCCGATCCTGGGTTCCCGACCTACGCGGCAGTGATCGACGTGGCAGGCGGCGTTCCGGTTCCCGTACCGTTACGCGAAGAGACCGACTTCGCCTTCGACTTGGACGCTTTCGACCGGCTGGTGAGTGACCGCACGCGCCTGGTGATCTTGAACTCGCCGAGCAATCCGACCGGAGGCGTACTGTCGTGGGAAGTATTGGAACACATCGCCGCGGCGGCACAAAAGCACGATTTCTGGGTGCTCTCCGACGAAATCTACTCCCGGCTGGTGTTTGACAGCATCACCGCACCAAGCATCGCAGTGCTGCCGGGAATGCACGAGCGCACGATCATCTGCGACGGCTTCTCCAAGACGTACGCGATGACCGGCTGGCGGCTAGGATACGGCATTATGCCAGAGGCACTGGCCGAGCGCATGAACCTGCTGCTAACCCACTCCGTCGGCTGCACGGCGACATTCACGCAGTACGCGGGTATCGAGGCACTCACTGGCCCGCAAGAAGCGGTGGAAGCAGTCGTGGCGGAATACCAGCGGCGACGGGATGTCCTCGTCGCCGGACTGAACGCCATCCCTGGCGTGCAATGTCGTATGCCGCGTGGTGCCTTCTACACGTTCCCCAACGTTACGGCGTTTGGCCGCACCGCAGACTGGCTCGCTGATTACCTACTCGATGAGGCCGGCGTCGCCGTACTGCCGGGCACGGCCTTTGGGCCAGGCGGCGAGGGATACCTGCGCTTGTGTTTCGCCAACTCGATGAAAAACATCAAGGCCGGACTGGCGCGCATCACTGACGTTCTCGGCCAACTCGGATAATCTATATCCGCAAAAAGGTACGACATACCCAAGAATAATGTAGCGCGGGCGAGACGCCCGCGCTACATACGCAATTTCGCAGAAGTCCTTACGGTTCAGGCGGAGGCGGCGTCGCTGTTTGCGGCAT
>JBJYXQ010000662.1:1949-4479 GCA_046260035.1 Anaerolineae bacterium | reverse complement strand
CGCGAATCACAACAGCGATTGTCGCTCCTGGTACAGCAAAGCCCGTTGGCCGTGATCGAATGGAACACTGACTTCGAGGTCGTCGCCTGGAACGAAGCCGCCGAACAAATTTTCGGCTACACCAGCGAAGAAGCGATGGGCCAGCACGCTGCCGGGCTCATCGTCCCCGAAGAAGCGCGCGACATCGTCAATGAAGTATGGAGTGGTTTGCTCACGCAGACAGGTGGCAGCCGCAGCACCAACGACAACTTCACCAAGGACGGTCGCACGATCGCCTGTGAATGGTACAACTCCCCCCTCGTCGATGCGGATGGTAATGTCCTGGGCGTTGCGTCACTGGTCGCTGACATTACCGAGCGCAAGCTGGCCGAGGCTGAAATCGAGAAGCGTGCGTCCGAGTTGCAGACGGTGGCCGAAGTGAGTACCGCGGCCTCTACTATCCTGGAACCCGAGCGGTTGTTGAGCCAGGTCGTTGAACTGACCAAGGCGAACTTCGATCTCTATCACGCACACATCTACCTCATCGATGACGATGGAGAGTCGCTGGTCCTGGCTGCCGGTGCTGGCAAGGCAGGCAAGCAGATGCTGGACGAGGGCTGGCAGATCTCGGCGGATAGCGCGACCTCACTGGTGGCGCGCGCCTTCCGCACGCGCCAAGGCGTCATCGCCAACGACGTGCGTGCCGCACCTGACTTCCTCCCCAACCCGTTGTTACCTGACACGCGTGCTGAGTTAGCCGTTCCACTGATCGTTGGTGAGCAGGTCCTTGGTGTTCTGGACGTGCAATCCGACCAGGTCGACCACTTCACCCAACAGGACGTCACCATCCAAACGACTCTCGCCGGGCAGATCGCGACCGCTGTCGAAAACGCGCGTCTTTTCCAGGAAACACGCCAGGTCGATCGCCTGAAGAGCGAGTTCCTGGCGAATATGAGCCACGAGCTGCGCACACCGTTGAACTCTATCATCGGTTACGTTCAACTGCTGCTGATGGATCTCGAAGGCGAGATTCCAGAGGACAGTTACGAGGATATGAAGTCCGTCGAGACCAACAGCCAACATTTGCTCAATCTGATCAACGACGTGCTTGACCTGGCGCGGATCGAGGCCGGGCGTATGGAACTGCATATGGAGAATATCGATCTTCCTAACTTGCTCGACATCGTCAAGAGCAACAATGCCGGTCTGTTTATCGATAGTCCACTGACGTTCAGCGTCGAGGCGGAACCTGATCTCCCACAGATCTATGCCGATCAAATCCGCATCACGCAGGTGCTGAACAACCTGATCTCCAATGCCTTCAAGTTTACTGAAACCGGCGGCATCACCATGCGCGCCTACAGTGTGGACGACGAAGTCCGCATCGACATTGAGGATACGGGTATCGGCATCGCTGAGAAAGACCTGGATACGGTCTTCGAACGCTTCCGCCAGGTCGATGGCTCGTTCACCCGCCGCGCGGAAGGAACCGGCCTGGGGCTGTCCATCACGCGACTGCTGGTGGAGTTGCACGGGGGACAACTTTCAGTGCAAAGTAAGCTTGGCGAGGGTAGTACCTTCACTGTTCATTTACCGGTCGCCGAGTAATAGACTGAACAACAAATTTGCCGGTATCGTGTGAGACTTGGGGTGCAAGAATCATGAAAACATTATTCACCGCAGTAGAATGCCTGGAATGTGGGCACACGATGCCGGCGGAGCTGTTCGCCAGCACGTGTTCGGCCTGCGGTGGCAGTTGGCTGGATGCGAAGTATGATATCGCGGCGATGCCGCAGGACTGGCCGGCTCTTTTGGAGAAACGCGCACACGATCTGTGGCGTTACCGCGAGTTGCTGCCTTTTCCTGAGCAGTTTGTCTTCAACGCGATGGGCGGCGAGGGCTGGACACCCCTGACGCGCGCCTCGGGCCTGGAGCGCGAGTTAGAGCATCAGCAAGGGGAAATCTGGATCAAAGACGAGCGCCGTCAGCCCACCGGCTCTTTCAAAGACCGGCAGGCAGCTTTCACTACGAGTGTGCTCAAGGCGCAAGGTATCGACGAGTTGGTGCTCGCGTCTACCGGCAACGCTGCGGCTGCCTACGCCGCCTACTGCGCCCGCGCGGGCATCAAGTTTTGGGTCTTTCTGCCAAGTAGCGTCCCGGCAGAGAAAATGCGCGAACTGGCACTGTACGGCGCAGAAGTCATCAAAATCACCGGCACTTACGATCAGGCTAAAGAAATCGCCGCCGATTTCGCCGTGCGGCGTGGTATCTACCGCGACGGTGGTGCGAAGTCTATCTCCGGCAAAGAGAGCATGAAGACTATCGCACTGGAAATCGTGGAGCAGCTAGGGTGGCGCGCCCCGGATTGGTATGTGCAGGCCGTGTCTGGCGGTATCGGCCCGCTTGGCGTCTTGAAGGGCTTTGTCGAACTGCATGCCGCGCGTCTCATCGACCGCGTGCCTAAACTCGCCATTGTGCAAGCCGAAGGCTGCGCGCCGATGGCCAGGGCCTGGCAAAAGGGACAGACCAAGGCCGACGCTGTGCAGCCCGA
>JBJYXQ010000662.1:0-1849 GCA_046260035.1 Anaerolineae bacterium | reverse complement strand
TGCAGATGGCGGTCCCGGCTGAAAATGAGACGCCGGGAGAGCCTGCGCCTGATGCAACAAGTAACTACTCCAAAGACGGTCTGATCTCTACGCTTGAGCAACTCGATGAGCAAATTACCACCGTCGTCATCATCGACGACAATCCCCACGATAGTCGTCTCATCCGCCGGTTGCTGCTGCGCTACAAGAACTATCGCATCTTCGAGGCACACAACGGCGCGGATGGATTGGATCTCGTGCGCCAGCGCCAGCCGGATTTGGTGGTGCTCGATTTGACCATCCCCGGCATCGATGGGTTTGCCATTTTGGAAAAGCTCAAGGCCGACACACGCACCAGCGAAATCCCAGTGGTGATCGTCTCGGCAAAATCCCTGTCAACCGAGGAGTGGACGCGCCTGAGACGGCACACCCAGTCCATCTGGCAGAAGGGGACCTTTGGCAGCCAGGAACTCGTCCATCACGTTGTCGAATTGTTGGGAGACAAAGTGGAGGTCGGTGAAACGCAAGGGAAACAGGTTAAGTATGCCGAGTCTCCTGCACCACAGTGGAAAGTCGCTCCTGACCAAAATCAATCTCCCCGCATCCTGGTGATCGACGACAACGTCTCAGACGCGCGGCTGTTGCGACGGCTCTTCCAAGCCCGCCACCGTTTCACCATCGACGAAACGCATTCCGGTGCAGAGGCGTTGCAGGCGATTGAGGATGCAAAACCCGATCTTATCATCCTCGACCTGATGCTGCCCGATATTTCCGGCGAGAAACTCTTGGAGACCTTGCGCGATATGACCCACACTCGCGACATCCCGGTCATCGTCTTGACGGCAAGAGACATTATGCCTGCCACGCGCATCAAGCTGACAGCACTGGCCGATTCCCTCTGGACCAAGGGGGCTTTGGACCGCAGTAGCTTTTTGGCACACGTCGAAAGGATCCTACCGGAGTAATTTGCTCTCTTGACAAACACAATCGCAACAGAGTTGCCACATAACGCAAACGTAATGGCACGAAAATCGTGATATCCTATAGATAATTATAGAGTGGGATAAGATGATTTCAATAGTGGGGTTGGGAGGGGCAAGCTGTTAGTCTGTCGTGGGGAATAAACTAACAGCTTGTCTCATATAAATTCTGAAATGGGATAAACAAAATCCAAAGATGATTGAGCGAAAAACAGTCCTATACATCGAAGATAATCCGCATAACCGTCGTCTCGTACGTCGTACTCTGGAGCGCCGTGGGTACGATATCATTGAAGCAGTTGACGGTGAAAGCGGTTTGGAGATGGTGCGGGAATTGAAGCCACCTCTGATTCTTCTCGATATTGGCTTACCCAAGATGGACGGGATTGAGGTCGTCGGGCACATCAAGGCCGACGATGATCTCCGTAACATTCCCGTCATCGCCATCACCGCCTCTGCGATGCATGGTGACCGCGAGCGCTTCCTGGAGGCTGGCTGCGATGACTATATGTCCAAGCCCATCCAGGTGTTGGAGTTGATCGACAAAGTGAACCAGTATTATCCTTCGGCTACCAACGTATACCAACAGCAGAAGGCTCGAGCAGAGGCGGATAAAGCCTCGGCGCAATCAGGAGGTCAGCTACTCGCTGTTGCGCATTCGACGTGATTCTCGACCGTGGCGACCCGACTTATACTACGACTTTTACGACGCAATCATCATATGACAGTCGCCACACAGAGCGCAGGCCAGAAATGGCCTGCGCTTTTTTTCTGCCTTTAGGACTTGGGGGGCGGTAAATTTATAAGTCCCCGCTGCACACTGTTTACGAATCCTTACACCAGAACCACGTTTGTCGCTCCGTTTACTGCCCCATTTCCCAGGGATGCGG
>JBJYXQ010000661.1:0-1905 GCA_046260035.1 Anaerolineae bacterium | reverse complement strand
GTGAAGAAATCGGCCAGGATGGAGATGAAGACGCATTGCAGTTCGCGCGCGGTGAAGTAATCGTCCATCAATTGCTGCGCGCTCCAATCCTTGCGGGTGAGGAAGGGCGCGAGTGCCAGGAAGAGCCGCGCCTTGGTCCACAAGGCGCGCGCCCCCGTCGCCAAATCCGCGCGACGTGCCCACGTCATCAGCCGCGTGAAGCGCACATAATCGCGCCAGTACCGCTCCAGTCCGCGTGCCTCGGCGGGGAACTGCGCCTGCAAGCGCGCGAAGCGCCACTTCAGCCCCTCACAGGTGTCCGGTCTCCGCACCTCAAAGTCGGGGAAGACATAGGTCCGGTCATCCTTGATGACCTCGATCTGATCCGCCACGCCCAGATCGGCGAGGATGCGCCCCACCGGTTCATCCGGTCCCAGGCCCTCCATGAGCAACTGTCCCAAATCCCAGCGATAGCCATCCTGTTCATAGGACGCCGTCACACCGCCAGGCGTCTCGAACTGCTCCAACACCGTGACCTTGTGCCCGGCCTGCGCCAGGGTCGCCGCCGCGGTCAGTCCGGCTATGCCGGCACCAATGACGATGATGTCCATAACTCACCCCTTTGTCGCCTGAGATGCATCTTTCGGATAGAGCCATAGTCTATTGCGAAACACGCCAATGCACAAGTCAGCTTCGTTGCCGCTTTTGGCCGCACCGACGATCTGCTGTACAATGCATAGAGTGAATCCAGAGGGAACGAGTAATTTCACCACAAAGACACCAAGTCACGAAGTTTTATAAGTGTCTTTTGTGTCTTCGTGTCTTGGTAGTTATTTTATACGAGGAGAGACAAACATATGGCCGATCTTTTTACACCGCTGACCTTGCGCGGGCTGACGCTCCGCAACCGGATTATGATGGCGCCGATGTGCATGTACTGCGCGGACACAGACGGGATCGCCACCGACTGGCATCTCTCGCACTACCACGCCCGCGCGCAGGGTGGCGTGGGGTTGATCCTGACCGAAGCGACCGCCGTGGAACCGCGTGGACGCATCAGCATCAACGACCTGGGATTGTGGGACGACGCGCAGGTTGCGCCATTTGCGCGCATTGCGAAATTGGTCCGTGCGGAAGGCGCAGCGCTCGGTGTCCAACTGGCCCACGCCGGGCGCAAGGCTTGGAGCGCGGAACGTGGCTTTGGCCCGGAGACGCCCGTCGCGCCGAGTGCCGTTGCGTACAATGACGCATCGAACAAACCGCACGCCCTCACGCTCGACGAGATCGACGCGCTGGTACAGCGATGGCAGGCGGCAGCCCAACGTAATGAAATGGCAGGGCTGGACGTGATCGAGATTCATGGCGCGCACGGCTACCTCATTCACGAATTCCTCTCACCCCTCTCCAATCACCGCGATGACGTCTACGGCGGCGATCTGCATAACCGTATGCACTTCTTGCTGCGCGTCGTGGATGCCGTTCGCGAGGTCTGGCCTGCCAAAAAACCGCTCTTCGTGCGGTTGTCGTCCAGCGATTGGGTTGACGGCGGCCTTACACTCGACGACACGGTCGTCATCGCGCGGGCGCTGCGCGAGCATGGCGTGGACCTCATCCATTGCTCTGGCGGCGGGATGTCGGGCGCACGTCCACCGGCTACCGGGCCGGGTTACATGATCCCCTTCGCCGAGCGCATTCGCCGGGAAGCGGGTATCCCTACCGCCGCCGTTGGCCTCATCACCGCGCCGGAATTGGCCGATGCCGTCATCCGCAACGAGCAGGCTGACCTCGTCGCACTGGGCCGCGAACTGCTGCGCCATCCGCACTGGCCATTGGCCGCCGCGCAGGCACTCGGTCACGATGTCGTGTGGCCAAAGCAGTACAAGCGGGCGAAATAGAGAAGACTTACCCGTCGTTGAATATACCTTG
>JBJYXQ010000660.1:0-2124 GCA_046260035.1 Anaerolineae bacterium | reverse complement strand
TGAATAACGTTCTGAAACGTATTTATCAGGTCTGATACAAAAGCGATTCAAGCGCTCAAATAATTCTCGGATAGGTTCTAAGATAAAGGGGAACACAGATGGCACAAGTATTGGTAACGTACTTTAGTTCGACGGGCAACACGAAGGCGTTGGCTGAAGCTGTGGCGGAGGGCGTGCAGTCCGTGGTAGGTGTCGAATGTGTGCTGAAAACCGTCTCGCGGACCACCAACGACGATTGGGTTGCAGCCGACGGCATCATCGTCGGTTCGCCCACTTACTTTGGACAGATGGCGTCGCGGGTCAAGCAGATGTTCGACGTTACCGAGAAGATCTACGGCAAGCTGGAGGGCAAAGTCGGTGCGGCGTTCACGACCTCTGGCGGCGCGGGATGCGGCCACGAGATGACGAATATGTCCATCATCACGGCGATGCTTGTCGCGGGGATGCTAGTGCAGGGGACGACGAAGGGACCGCACTTCGGACCTTTCGCCGTGGGCACGCCGGACGAGAAGGCGTTGCGCCAAGCGCGCGAGATGGGCGCCCGTGTCGCCACACTGGCTAAGCGGTTGGCAAACAGCGATTAGCTATCAGCCGCCAGCAACCAGTAACTCACAACTCACAACTCACAACTCGCAACTCATAACTCGGAACTTTTCATGCCGTTTTTACTCCCTGTCATTACCACCTGGGCCGAGTGGGGCCGCGTGTTTACGAACATCGCGCAGTGGACGTCTGCCGTGCGTGAGATCTGCCGCCGACATCACCTGCCGGTGGAACAGGTGGAAGCCGGGTATCCGGGTACCCACGCGGTTTTTGTCGTTGACGAGACCTACGTTGTTAAAATCTACACTCCGTTGTCTCCTGAAGATTTCAGCCTGGAGTGTGAACTGTATACGCTGCTTGGCGCCAATCCACGTCTGCGCGTACCGCAACTTCTCGCGCACGGGATACTCAAGGATCAGATAGACTGGCCTTACATCATTATGGCCTTCAAACCCGGCGTGCCCATCCGCGAAGCGCGCACCCTTATCCCGCACCGCAATCTCCTGCGCATCGCGAGTGAACTGGGCGAGATTGTGCGGGAACTGCATCGTGTGCCGTTTGCATCGCTGACGTCTCTGGCACATACCCAGGCCAGTTGGCAGCAGTATGTGCGTCAGCGGCAGGCAGAGGTCGCCGAGACTGCACTATGGGAGGGTATTCTGCCCGAGCCGATCGTTGCCGAAATCCCGGGATTCCTTGCCGCCGCCCTGGCTGGCGCTGAAGAGGTGCCTCTAGCATTGCTGAACGGTGATTTGACCGAAGACCACATCCTCCTGGAGCAGCGTGATGGCAGGTGGCGTATCTCGGGTCTGATCGATTTTGGCGATGCGTTGGTGGGGGCGCGCGACTATGAGTGGATTGCTCTGTGGTTCAGCGCACTGGATCGGGATTACGAGGAGCTGGCGACTTTTATGACGGCTTATGATCCGCACCTCAAACTGGATGACGCCTTTTTCACGCGCGCGATGGCCTTCACCTTCTTGCACGAATTCGGACCTGATATCCTGGCACTGACGCTGAAAGCTATGGGCCAGCCGCAGATTGAATCTCTCCAGGAACTACAAGCGTTGCTGTGGGAGAGCTGAGTCCAAGGCCGGTTTGTCCTATTGAAGATGTGACAGCTTGCGTCTTGTGAATGCCCCGATTTGCGGGTATACTAGAGGCATCGAGCGCAGGTGGAGGAATATGCGTATGGAAAATACTGAGCCGGATACCATTCTGATCGTTGATGATAGTGTGGCCGATCGCCAAATCCTGGCCGAAATTCTGACCTTACGTGGATACACCACGCATACACTCCCCCAAGATGAGGCTAGCCCAGAGAGTGTCGCTGCGCTCGCGCCAGCATTGGTCATCCTCGATACGGGAGCTTTCGGTACTTATACGCGCTTGCAAGAACTGGCGGCATGGACAATGCCGGTCCTATTTAGTGGCGTCGTCGACGACGCCATGGATCGTGGTGCGGTCTTCGCGGCTGGCGGTGCGGATTATTTGGCAAAACCGTTCCGCTCCACCGAGGTCATTACACGTGTTGAGATGCATCTGACACTTCAGCGCGCCCAGCAGCAGATAGATGCGGAG
>JBJYXQ010000659.1:0-2178 GCA_046260035.1 Anaerolineae bacterium | reverse complement strand
TTCAACGCCCGAAACATGCCTAGGGGGTACAATTCACCATAATCGCCATCGAGCACCTCGGCCTTGGGATCGTGCGTCGTCTGCGCAAAGAAATCGTCCTGCGCCGCCCGGTCAAACTTCACCAGATCACGGGTGTAGTAGTTGAGGCCAATCCAATCCAGAGTGCGGCGCAGCGTCAACGCCGGGCCGAAACCTACTGGCGGCAGCCACCAACCGTTCCACACGGCTTTCAACGTCGTCTGGTTGAAGCCGACATCCCGTATCCATGCGACCAGCCGGTCGAGTACATTGTGCGGGCGTGCGGGATCGAAGAAACGCAGATTATGCGCCAGCCCTACCTGCGCGTCCTCCTGCAAACGATGAATGCGCCGGTACGCCGCCGCGTGCGCCTGAAGCATCGTGCGGATTACGGCAAATGTCATCCGGCTGTCCTGTTTCCCCGGCGGAAAAACACCCGCCATATAGCCCATATAGGCGTAGACGTTGGGTTCGTTGATCGTACACCAAAGGTTGGTGTACTCGCCGAGGGCGCGCACCACCTGCTCGACGTAGCGCGTGAAGTACTGGATCACATTCGCGTTCAGCCACCCACCCTCACCCGCCAGCCACATTGGATCGGAGAAATGGTGCAGCGTCACCATCGGCTCGATGCCGCGCTCGCGCAAGCCCTTGAGCATCTCGCGATAGTGATCGAGTGCCGCCGTGTCGATGCGCCCAGGCGCGACCTCTATCCGGCTCCATTCGACAGAGAGACGCATCGCATTCAGCCCCATCGCGGCGGCCCGGTCGAAGTCCACCTCAGGATGTTGCCATGCATCGCAGGCCAGACCGGATTTGCCCCCCTGCTTGATGCGGCCTTCCTGCTGTTCCCACGCCCACCACTGATTGTTCGTGTTGTTGCCTTCGATCTGATGTGACGCTGTCGCCACGCCCCAACGGAAGTTCGGCGGGAAGTGAAATGTCGCGTCTGGCATAGTTCCTCCTCGAAAAGCAAACCACAGAAACACGGAGATCACAGAGAAAACGGCGTTGCTAGCAACGCACAAAAACTCCGTGTTCTCTGCGTCTCTGTGGTGAAATTTCGCTAATGCTTCACCGTGATATCAAGTGTAACACGATTCAAAGGTTGTGGCTGTCCAGCAGCGTCGGCTGCCGGAAGACGATCGGACGTTGCCGGATCGTACCAGCCAATCCCCAGGCGATACTCACCCGGCGGAACGGCGCTCACATCCAACGTTACCGTCTCGCTCACCACCTCGCCCTCAGCCCACCACGTCGTGGGATACGTCCACGCGCGCGGCATCGCGTCATCCTGCGCGACGATGCTCTCAGTCGCTGGGTCGTAGAGATGGACGAAGCGTTTGTAATCGTGCGCGGGCAATGTCGTTGCCTGCCACCACAAAGTCAATGTTACCACATCTTCTTCACGCTGCACATCGTAACCGAGTAAGCGGATCTCATCGCCGAAATCTGCAGCGAGTGGATGCGGGATTTCCGGCACATCGAACACGCGCGGGCGAGGGACCACCGTCACCCGCTCGCGGAACGCACACACGGCCTGCATGCCGGTCTCATCCAGGAGCGTCCATCGCACAGCGTCCGCACCCGGCGACAGCACGGGCGGCAGATCAACGTGGACCGGCGCACGTACCCATGTATGCCAGGGCCACTCAGATGTGTGGGAGCCGGATGCCAACGGCCCTTCCGCACTTCCCGCAACGTTATCGGCGGCATCCAGCAGTTCCCAACGCGCCATCAGATCAGTAGTAGGCGCCTCAACTGCATTCCACGTGGCGTAAAATTCGAGTGGCTTCCCTTCGGTGAGTTCCTCCGGTAGATCGGTGCCGAGTAGCGCCACACCAGCCGCCTGGCACAGGATCGTCGTGCCCTTGCGCGTAAATTCGCAACAAGCATTCCGTAGATCGTACAATGCCGCCGCCGTGAGCCGGATCGGAAGGTCAGCCTGCCCGCCGGTCTCACCGGTGGCGCGCAGGTAGGTAATGACGCGCAACGTGTAATCACCGGGCGCGAGGCCTTCCGGCAGTGTCAGCACCGGGTAGTCGGTGATGACTTCTCCGGGCAGCCACAGCGTCGTCGGCAGATAACCGTATCCCGGCTGGATATCGTGTTGGACAATCTGGTGGCCTGCCGCATCCAATAACCGCAACGACAGGCTCC
>JBJYXQ010000658.1:0-2008 GCA_046260035.1 Anaerolineae bacterium | reverse complement strand
TCCTTCTCATGGAAGGCCATGTTACTATCGGCGCTGCCCAGGGCGTTGAGGATCGTCGTTGCACTGAGCAGGACCCGCTGCGCGTTCGGCGCTTTGACGCGCAAGGTCGCGCTGCGATCGGCGTGGATTTCCGGCGAGACGATGCCGTCGCCTTCGCCCCAGCGGAAATATAGTTTATCGGGCAGATACATGATGCCCGCGCTGCCGTATTCGGCCAGCAGGCACTCGCCAAAGCGACTCTTTTCCGGCTTGCCGACGAGATCGCCGTCGAGTACCTGCGCTGCGCACGTGATGAGGTCATCCAGCAGCGTTCCCACGGGATGTGGTTCCCCATGGGCCGGCGCGAGTGTGTCAAAGTCGTCGGCAAACGTTCGCAGGCGCAGCATGCCGGTGAAGAACGCCTGCACCGTGGTCGATGTGGGGAGGTGCAGCCAGACCGCGCCCGGTCGCGGCGAGTCGCCGGTGAAGAGGATGTTTGACGTTCCGTCAAGTAGGCAGATCGAACCGGGCGTGTGTCCCGGTACGGTGATGACGCGCAGTTCGCGTCCGCCCAGGTCGAAGGTGTAGCCATCGTAAATGGGGATGAGCTTTGCGGAAGGCTCCTGCACCAGGGGCGCATCCTCCGTATGGATGTAGACTTCCGGGAAGTATTTGTTGCCTAACGTGTGATCGCCGTGAAAGTGCGTGTTCACGACGGTGACGGGCAGGTCGGTGAGTGTGGCGATGTGCGCGGGCAAGTCGCCCTCGCCGAAGCCCGTGTCGATGAGCAGTGCGCGCTCCGTCCCGGCGACGAGGTACATCACCCCGCCGCGCGCGTCCCGAATGTGCCAGATGCCGTCTGTGACGGTTTGTGTGGTGAACTCTGTGGTCATAAATTTCTCCTCTGGGTAGTATGCGGTTACGTACTGACCCGAACGCATTCTGTTAAACTCTCCATGTCTTGAAAGCAACGGAATCCTTTAGTTTTTCTGTTCAGGTCAGTCACTTGATGATACAATGGCTTGGGTGGATCGTCAACAAGAATCGGGCAATAAAGAGTGTTTTACGGTTGCAGGCGCCGCCCGTAACCGTAAAACACTCCTACACCAAGGGAGGGCATTGAGGTGAGTCAGGTAAAGAAAATCAGGATTAAGGATGGTCGCTTTGTGGATGCTCAGGAGCGACACGTCATTCTGCATGGCATCAATCTGGTGAACAAAAACCCAGCCGAGGGCTATGTGTTCGATGCCGGGCCGGAGTTGTTTGCCGCGCTGCGAGACTGGGGCTTCAATGTCCTCCGCTTTGGCGTGATTTGGGACGGGTTGGAGCCGGAACCGGGCGTCTACGATGAGGCCTATCTTGAGCGGATCGATCAGCAAATCGCGTGGGCGAAGGAAGCCGGGCTGCTCGTCTTTCTGGATATGCACCAGGACTTGTACAGCGTGCTGTTCTCCGATGGTGCGCCAGCATGGGCGACGCTGACGGATGGCACACCGCACCTCGACCTCGGCGGGGTGTGGAGTGATGCCTACTTCACCAGCATGGCAGTGCAGACAGCGCTCGACAACTTCTGGTCTAACACTCCCGCACCGGATGGCATTGGTCTGCAAGATCACTATGCGCGCATGTGGGCACACCTGGCGCAGCGCTATGCAGACGAACCCGCCGTTATCGGCTACGATATTATGAACGAGCCGTTCCCAGGGTCGGCGGCGGCGCAGGCACAGGCGGCGATGTTTGCGCGGGGTGCGGAATTGCTGGCGAGCGTCGCGCCTTCCCTGGCCGATTCGGTGGAAGATTTGATGAACCAATGGCTCACGGCAGAAGGGCGCTCCACTATTTTGCAGCTCCTCCGCGATATAGAGCTTTACACTCAAGTCATTGACGTTACCGAATCAATCTACAGTACCTTTGAGAAGACGCAATTGATGACGCTGTATCGCCGGGTAGCGCAGGCGATCCGCGCCGTTGATCCTGCCTCCGCACTGTTCCTGGAGACGACGATGGGATCGAACATGGGCGTGTACAG
>JBJYXQ010000657.1:2751-4946 GCA_046260035.1 Anaerolineae bacterium | reverse complement strand
CGCGACCGGCAAGCCGGCCCTGGCGCGCACAATCGAGCCAGATACGGGTTGTGAACCAGCGGTCGGCTTTGGCATTGTAGGTCTCGGTGCAGTCACCGGCCGCGTAAATGTCGCGCAGGTTGGTGCGCCCGGCACCATCAATCCGGATACCGCGCCCGACCTCCAGGCCGGGCGTCTCCGGGAAGACAGGCGTGATGCCCACCGACTGGACAAACAAGTCAAAGGGCCACGTTTTTCCGCTTTTGAAGTGGGCGACCCGCTCCCCTGCGTCGTTCCCTACGACGTGTTCCACCGTATCGTTGAGGAACAGCGCGACGCCGTCGGCCACCATCCGGGTTTGTAGCCACTCCGCCGCCGGTTTGTCGAGCAACGGGCCGCCGACAAAGTCGTGTCGCTGCACGACCGCAACGTGCTGGATGCCCATTTTGATCAAGGCACCGGCAAGTTCCAGGCCCAAGATGCCGCCCCCCAGGATCAGAGCACGCCCACAACAGCCGAGTTTTTCTTTGATCTGGCGCGCATCGGCCCAGGTGCGGAAGACCTGGATTTCTTCCAGTCCGGCGACGGGAAAGGTGTTGGCGCGCGCGCCGGTCGCAATGAGCAGGCGATCATACGACAGCACTTCGCCATTCTCCAGCGTTACCTGACGCGCGTCAGGATCAACGCGCTGCACGTGCCCCATGATCTCCCGGATACGCAGTTGGCGATAGAAATCCGGTGTGCGCCCCGGCAGCATATCGGCGGTATTATCCCCGGAAATCCATTCCGAAAGCGAGGCTCGATAATAATAGTGCTCACCTTCATCGCCAATAAGAATAATCTGCCCCTGAGGATCACAAGCGCGGATCTCCTGAGCCGCCGAGATTCCCGCAACGCCATTACCGATAATCACATAGGTGAGTGTACTCATAGCTCACCTCCGCGCGTCGCCATCTCGGCAGCGACCATCAACTCCCATAACGGAACACCGGCGTCCTTGAACGGTTCGTGAAAGGATTCCCAGCAGGTAACACATTCAACGGCCATGCCCTGGCCGCCCTTTTCGGCAACGTCGGCCAGTTTGTCAGCATGGAGCTGATGGTTGAGCGCGGCATTGGCGTGAATGTTATAGTAGCCGCAGCACGTGCATTCCTCCGGAGATGGGGCGATTTCCACTACGTCAGCCATCCTCGCCAGCAATTGGCGCGCCGGCTCGGGCTTGCCGGCCTTCTTGGTAACGTGGCAGGAATCGTGGATGGCAATGGGATAATCAAAGCGGGCCCACGACAGGTTATCCGCGTGCTGGAGCAGCCATTCCGGTGTCGTCAGTGGGATCCAGGATGCGCCGGTCTTTTTCTTCAGGCGCAACAGCGCCGCGTAGCACTCCGCGCATCCACTGACAATGACCTCCGGCTGCACCTGGTCGATCAGCGTTCCCAGGTGGATGAGCATCTGCTGCCCGTAGCCCATCTGGCCGCTGAGGTATTGCGGCCAACCGCAGCACGAGCGCACGCCGCCTAGAACCTCGTAATCGAGGCCCAGGCGATCGGCCAGCGCAAGTGTTGCAGCGGGCGCGCCCGAAGGCGAAGCGATGTAACAGCCGAAGTAGAACAAGAGCGATTTTTGTTCCAGGTGTGCTTTGTCCACATGTTTGCCCAACTTGCCCAGGCTGATGCGCGTCCCGATGTCCAGTAGCGAAATCAACAAACTACGATCGCGCCGGCCCTTGATCGCGTAGTACTTTTCCCACGCCGCAGGGATCTCCGGCAACTGCGTTTTGAGATAGAGCATCATCTGATCGCGTGGCACGCCCGCCGGGCAGGCGACGGTGCAATCGCCGCACTGGACGCATTCGGTCACAAATGTCTGCACGCGCTCGGTCCACACGCCGGAGATCATCACCGAATCCAGCTCATTCTGGTTGACGTGTAAACGATTGACCGGGCACACTTCCATGCAGGTGTTCGCACCGATACAGTTGTCCAGGCCAAAATCCACACTTCGCTTAAGGCTGGCTACAAATTCACTTCCGTCCCATTCCATCGATCCTCCAAGGAAAACAAAGCGCAATATCAAAATACCGTACGCAAAGACTACTCCGCGTAATTTCAGTTCGCCTGTTCGGCCCGCTTTTTCCGCCGATTTTTCAATCCCAGATAGACAAGGGGAATCAACGCCGTGGCGACTTTGAGCGCGATCGCTGCGGCAAACTGCCA
>JBJYXQ010000657.1:0-2651 GCA_046260035.1 Anaerolineae bacterium | reverse complement strand
TGCGATGTGCGGGTTTCTGTTCCATCTTACACCTCCAAGTAATTTCTATGACGATACCGGCTATCTCACGTCCGGCAAGTTATCGGACACCTGTCATTTGCTTTTGCCAGACAGAATAATCCTCGATCGTATCCAGATCGGCTAACACCGGTAGATGCGCCAGCGTGATGTTTGCAGCGCGGGCCAGCGCTTCCGTCTGCGCCAACACAGTTGATGTACTCCAGGCGATCCCGTCGAAAAGCGCCGCACCGGGCGCACGCTGCCCAATGAGATAATACCCACCGTCCTCCGCTGGCCCAATGACGGCAGGGACGGTCTCCAACGTGGCGAACGCTTGCTGCACCAGCGCTACGGTCAACAGGGGAATATCACTGCCGGTCAGGACAACGCGCTCAGCCCCACCCGCGAAAGCCCGCGCGAATGAAGCCGCTATGCGCTGGCCCAAATCCCCCGTGACCTGAGAGCAAACGTCGAACTCAGGGAATGCAGCGGCGAAGAAGGACACGTCAGCACGCGCGCTCACGGCCAATGAGATGTGTGTGTCATCCCATCCGGCACACTGCAGGTCGCGAAGATAGCTATAAAGCAACCGAGCGTACACACCGGCTGCCTCCTCCATCCCAATGACCGCCCCTAATCGGGTTTTGGCATAACATGGCACCGGACGTTTAGCGTAGACAATCAGGCAATTCACAACGTTCTCCTTTTTTACGCACTATAGCTTGCGCATCACACATCGCGTTCCCGACTCGACCGGTACGATCGCGCGATCTGTTCCGGCGTCGCGCCCAGGTACAGGTAACGCGCTATGTTCCACACATTGAGCAGCGTTTGGCGCAGCACGCCGCGTTCGATGAAACGCCGCGAAGACGTAGTCACACGCAGATGTGAAGGTATACGCAGCAATCGCCCGACGTTGTGCAGCGCTCGCATCATTTCCACATCCTCCATCAGCGGGATTTCGGGAAAGCCGCCCACTTGCTCGAAAGTTTCCCGACGCATAAATTGTACCTGGTCACCGAACATAAACATCCAGCTAGCAGGCATAACCCAACGGTTGCGGATCTTGAGAAACCAGTTCGGCGGAAGGATGAGTGTCTGGAAGGTTCCGCCACTGACCGCCGGATCGCGCAGCGCCGCCAACACAGCCTCGCGCCACCCGGCCGGCAGCCGCGAATCCGCGTGGCAGAAGACGAGGATCGGGCCGCCCGCCGCCGCTGCCCCGTAGTTCATCTGCACTGCACGTCCCCGCGGCGACTGCAGCAGCGTCGCAATGGGGGCAACCAAATCACCCGTACCGTCGGTACTACCGCCATCCACGACGATGATTTCTACTGCTTCAGGGGCATACGTCTGGCGGGCCGCTGCTACCGTCTGCTGGATATTTTCCGCTTCGTTCAAAGCGGGGATAATGACCGAAACCAACGCTGAATCTTGCACTACATATCACTCCACAAAAGTGTAACTCTCAAAGGAAACTCTAGCCCAGGCTTCCATCAAAATAGCCTTGAAACGCTTTGGATCAAGAATCCTCGCCGGCATATTGACCGCGGGCCCCTCCGTCACTTCGACCGGTTTCAGCGTCCCGCTCTCCAGATCCTCCACAGTGGACTGCATCCGGACAAGGTTTTCCTCGAAAAGTGCAGGATATGAAAGATAGACCGCCGGCAGCAAATCCCAAAGGTAAAACTCCGGTACACCGCAATACAACCATCCAAAAGCGACGAGCCAAGTGCGCAGAATCTTCCGCACCGGCGAACCCCAGTGACGCACGCTCCGCAAATCGCGCCAACGAAATGGCGCTTGCAAGCAGACGTGGGCATTCATCAGCGTCACCGAGCAGCCGTGGCTTGGGGCATTGAGGACCAACCACGCTCCCTCCGGGTCGCCGGAGAGATTAAGTTCCGGGAAGGTGCGATATCCAATTCGCAGCGCGTGCAGATAACCGCCCATACAGGCGATGTGCTGCACATTGCCGATGAACTCAGGATCCAGTTCCGCCGCCGCACGGAGATTGCCCAATGGCCCGGTCGCCAGCAAGGCAATCTCGCCCGGATGCGCAGCGACCGTCTCGGCGAGAAATTGCGCGGCAGGGGTTGGTGGAGCGCCACAGCGATCTGCACCGCGATAGACCGGGATGTCGGCACGCCCCACGTCATACAGCAGACGCCGGGTCTGCGTGTACGCCGCATCGGCGCTGCCGTTGCCAAACGTGGTGGTGACACCCACCACTTCGATGTCAGAACGCCCCAACAGGTAGAGCAAGGTCAGCCCATCATCCACTTCCTTCCTTGGGATGCCCATCGTGTTGTCACAGTCGAAGATGACTTTCATGGCGGATTTCAGGCCGTCCTTTGCGGCGGAGAGAACATATACGGATCAAACAAGCTGTGAACGAAGTCCAGGTCAAGATAGGCGTTGAGCTTGCGAAAGGTGTCCTCATTCTTCAGGGCGTGCGCGCCGGTGACGTAAGCAACCCACGCCATCGCCGACCAGGAAATGCCTCGCAAGCAGTTGAAGGGATCGCGCAGGCGCACGCGCTCCTCAATGGTGTCGCGCAGGTGCGCGTCCGGGATCGCCGCGCGATATGCATCGAGGAAACAGCGCTTGTCGGCCTCCGTCATCCGGTAATCGGTTTTCCAGAGCGTTGT
>JBJYXQ010000656.1:3897-6287 GCA_046260035.1 Anaerolineae bacterium | reverse complement strand
CGCTGAACACCCCGTTCCTCGATGTCTACAAGAAGAACCTTGAGGATGTGGGCGTCAAGGTATTGATCAACAACGTAGCCGGCACGCCGGAGGACGGCATCCGCGGTGATTACGGCCTGTATATGGTCAAGACGGCCCACATCTCAGAGTTGGATCTGTGGACCTATCCTGACTGGATCTTCCCGCTGCGCGGCGCCGGTGAAGGCACACGCTGCTGGCCCATGCAGGGTATGTACTACTCGAGCGGTGGCGAGAAGGGATGGGAGCCCGAGGCGGGCAGCCCAGCCTATCGCCTGCAAGAGATCTACCGTCAGGGCCTGGCGGAGCCCGATGTACAGAAACGCCACGAGCTGATCTGGGAAGCCGTGAAGATCTACATCGAGGAAGGCCCCTTCTACATCGCCGCAACGGGCGATCAGCCCCAGCCCGTGATCGCCAAGAACTACATGAAAAACGTCCAGGAATACGGTGTGCTTGGACCTTGGGCACCTGGTAGCCCTGGTAACACCCATCCCGAGCAATGGTGGATGGACAAATAATAACTATTTATGGGGGAGGAGGTATCTCTCCTCCCCCATAATCTTCATCTGCGCGCACAAGCATCTAACCGTAGCCAAGGTTTCGAATCGCGCCCTTATCCACTTTATGTAGTGTGCGCGCCGAGTTTTTCTTCGGTTAATGTATTCTCAACCGCAGGAAGGAGGTAGGAATGCTATCATATATCGCGAGGCGTATACTCTACATGGTGGTCATGGTAGTGCTGGTTTCTTTTGTCAGCTTCCTCATCATCGAGCTACCGCCAGGCGACTTCCTCACGCAGAAGCTGCAACAACTGCAAGCGCAAGGCGACCGGAGCGCACAGGATCGAATCGAATCCTACCGAATACGCTACAAGCTTGATGAACCCCTCATGGCGCGCTACTGGAACTGGGTCAGCAACTTCGTCCAAGGTGACTTCGGCGAATCCTTTCAATTCGAACGTCCGGTCAAGGACATCATCGGCCAGCGAGCCTTGATGTCGGTGATCCTGTCATTGTCGAGTATCACGATCATCTGGTGTCTGGCCATCCCTATCGGCGTTTACTCGGCCACGCACCAGTACTCCGTCGGCGACCAGGTCGTCACCACACTAAGTTTCTTGGGCTTGGGGATGCCCGGCTTTCTATTAGCCCTCTTGGTCCTCTTCTTCTCGATGATGGTGCTGAAAGTGGAGGTCGGCGGGTTGTTCTCGCGCGAGTTTGTCGATGCACCGTGGAGCTGGGCTCGTGTCGTCGACCTGCTGAAACACCTCTGGATCCCGGCGCTGATCAGCGCGGTTACAGGAACGGCAGGTTTGGTGCGGCTTATGCGCGGCAACCTGTTGGAGACTTTGGGGCAGCCCTTTGTGGAAGCTGCGCGCGCGCGGGGGTTAAAAAACAGGAAAGTGACCTGGAAGCACGCCGTGCGCGTCGCCATCAACCCACTCGTCGTCATCTTGACGGCCGATTATCTCCCCGGCGTTATCGCTGGGGATGCGTTGGTTGGGACGGTATTGAACCTGCCCACGGTGGGGCCGCTCTTTGTGCAGGCCTTGCAGGTACAGGACATGTACCTCGCTGGCACGGTACTGGTGTTCATTGTCCTGATGACGATGATCGGCACGTTGACTGGTGATCTGATGCTGGCTGCGCTCGACCCGCGCATCCGCTTGGAATAACAAGGGAGGGTAAAATCATGGTAGAGCAAAAACCTGAAGTTGTACAAGCGGCTGAACCGGCCGAGGAAAAAAGCGAATTGAGCCAGGCCTATTGGAGCCTGGTCTGGTGGAAGTTCAAGAAGAACAAATTAGCGATCGTGGGGGGAATTATTCTCGTCCTCTTCTACGTGATCTGTGGCCTGTTTGCTGAATTCTTCTCGCCCTATCTCGTAAACTCACAATCTGATCATCTGGAAGCACGCCCACAGCCCCTGGTCTTCAAGAACCCCGATGGAGCGTTTAGCCTGCGTCCTGCCGTCTATGGCCTGGAAGTGCAGATCGACGTTGTGGCGCGCTCGCGGACGTGGACGGTCGACAAGACCGAGATCTACCCGATCTCACTCTTTGTCAAAGCGGAGCCCTACAAGCTGTTAGGCCTCATCCCCAGCAAGATCCACTTGTTTGGCATTAACACGGAGAAGTACCCCGATGGCACCGTTTTTTTGTTTGGGACGGATCGCACGGGACGCGATATCCTGTCACGCATCATCTATGGCGGGCGTCTCTCGCTGCTACTGGGGTTGCTAGGTCAGGGACTCACGCTCTTCTTGGGGATGGTGATGGGTGCGATCTCTGGCTACTACGGTGGGGCAACCGACATCCTCGTTATGCGCCTCACGGAGTTCGTGGGCGCCTTCCCGACTATCCCACTGTT
>JBJYXQ010000656.1:0-3797 GCA_046260035.1 Anaerolineae bacterium | reverse complement strand
GGGGACGGGTTGCGCGATGCGATGGACCCCTACGGTGGACGGTAAAGGAGAGAACAATGGCTGAACCATTACTTGAAATCAAAGACGTGCGGGTGGACTTCGAAGTGCGCGATGGGACGGTCCATGCCGTGGATGGCGTGACCTATACCGTAAACCGGGGAGAAACACTAGGTGTGATCGGCGAAAGTGGCTGTGGTAAATCCGTCACAGCTAAAGCCGTGATGCAGATGATCCCCAGGCCGGGGAAGATTGCAGGCGGCCAGATCCTCTATCATCGACGGGATAAGTTTGACCCAAGCAAGCCCACGGAGATCGTGGATATCACGGACCTCGATCCGGACGGCAGCACGATTCGCTCGATCCGGGGTGGCGAATTTGCCATGATCTTTCAAGAGCCGATGAGCTCCCTGACACCCGTGTACACTACGGGAACTTTGATCGGCGAAGCACTCAATATTCACCGCCGGATTCCGGTCGGGGAGCAGATGGCCGGAAAGATTATGAAGTACCGACCGGTGACAAAGGAAGAGGCTCGCCAGATTTCCATCGATATGTTGCGCAAGGTGGGGATCCCAAAGCCGGAGGAACGGGTGGATGCCTATCCACATCAACTCTCCGGCGGGCAACGGCAGCGCGTGATGGTCGCCATCGCGCTCTCATGTGAGCCGTTTATGCTGATCGCCGATGAGCCAACGACAGCGCTCGATGTCTCCATTGAGGCACAGATCCTCGATCTAATGCGCGACTTGCAGGAGTCGGTAGATATGGCCATCATGTTCATCACCCATAACCTGGGAGTGGTCGCAGAAATGGCCAACGAGATCGTTGTAATGTACATGGGTAAGCAGGTGGAAAAAGCAAGCACGGTCAAGATCTTCTACGAACCCAAGCACCCGTATACGCGCGCGCTGCTCCAGTCCATCCCCAAAGTGGGCAAGCGCAGCAGCGAACGCCTGGCTTCAATCAAGGGCATGGTGCCCGACCCCTTCCATCTGCCCTCCGGATGCGTCTTCCACCCTCGCTGCCCCTCATTCATGCCGGGCAAGTGTGATCGGATCGCTCCAAGCTGGGTTGAGGTAGAGCCGGATCACTGGGCACGCTGCTTGCTCTATGAGAACGTATAGGAGGTAGTAGAACATGGCTGAGCACATGATAAACAACGATGACACGATCCTATTGGATGTGCAGGGACTGAAGAAGTGGTTCCCCATCCAGAAGGGGCTCCTTAAAAGGGTTGTGGGCAATGTAAAAGCCGTGGATGATGTCAGTTTCTACCTCCGCAGAGGTGAGACGCTGGGTCTAGTAGGGGAGAGTGGATGCGGGAAGACCACAGCCAGCCGGACAGTGATCCGGCTCTACGAACCTACCGGTGGTGCCGCGTATTACAAAACCGACACACTCTCGCCCGGCAACACCGAGGAGGTTGTCAATCTCTTCGATCTTTCGAAGGAGCAGATGAAGCTCATCCGACGAGAGATATCGATGGTGTTTCAGGATCCCGTCAACTCGCTGAACCCGAGGATGTCGGTCTTCGATATCGTGTCGGAGCCGATGGTGATCCACGGAATGAAAGTCGGTTCGGAAATGGAAGATACTGTGGTCACGTTGCTGGAACGGGTGGGACTGCGCAAGGAACATGTGCGCCGCTACCCGCATGAATTCTCCGGTGGGCAACGCCAGCGCATCGGTATCGCGCGCGCGTTATCGCTGAATCCCAAGGTCATCTTCTGCGACGAGCCGGTCTCGGCGCTGGATGTCTCCATCCAAGCACAGACGCTGAACCTTTTGCAAGACCTGCAGGCAGACTTCAACCTCTCCTACGTTTTCGTGGCGCACGACCTGAGCGTGGTACAACACATCTCGGATCGTGTGGCCGTGATGTATGTGGGCAAGATGGCTGAGGTCGCCGATTCGGATGAACTGTACAACCATCCTCTCCATCCCTATACCGAGGCCTTGATGTCGTCGGTGCCAAAGCCCGACCCACTGTACAAGTCAGAGCGCATCATTATGCAGGGCGACGTGGCCGATCCCTCTAATCCCCCATCAGGCTGCTACTTCCATCCCCGTTGCCGCTATGCCGTGGATAAGTGCTCGCAGGAGACACCAGAATTCCGCGAATTCAAACCGGACCACTTTGTGGCATGTCATCGCGTTGAAGAGCTTACGCTGAAGGGGGTGTAATATGGCCGTGGCTGATAGGTTAACCATTCTGCAACGCACACCGTTATTCCAAAGGTTGAACAAGCGGCAGATCGAGCGATTAGGTAAACGCTTCGTCGAGCGCTCGTATGAGCCAGGCGATAAAATCGTCACGCAGGGCAAGGGTGGCGAAGGATTTTTCATCATTATGGAAGGCCAGGTCGAGGTCGTCCGCGAACAGCTGGATGGGGCGCAGGTTGTCCTGCATTCACTGGAAGTAGGCGATTTCTTCGGCGAGATGGCACTGCTGACCGAGCGACTGCGCACAGCCTCGGTCGTGGCTACTGAGTCAACATGCTGCCTGGTGCTTACTCGATGGGACTTCCTTGGCCTGCTCCGTGAAGATGCAGACATGGCTGTCGCCGTGTTGCAAGAGTTGGCAGCACGCTTTAGCCGCGCGTTAGATTTTCTGTAAATTCATCCCTCACATTACTCAGGGCGCTTCTGCGGTTGCAGAAGCGCCCTGTTGTTATATCACAAGCTGGCCCCTACCTATACTCTACTGACCCAAACGTATCTTGCTAAGCTTCTTACCCCTACAATGCACAAGAATCGCTTAGGCTTTTTCATATTCAGGTCAGTAGGTCATTCGCCCAACGGCGTAGCAACGCGTCCACGTCATCCAGCGAGAGTGCTTTTTCATCGGCGAGTGCCTTGATGTGCTCGGTGATCATCTTGATATGGTCATCATCCAGGGTCAGCCCAAGTTGCTCCGAGCGGTTTTTGATCGCATTCCATCCCGTGAGACGGTGCGCAATGCTGATGTAGCGGGTCAGGCCAAAAGCCTGGGGATTGAGGATTTCGTAAGTTTCCGGGTTATTGAGGATGGCTTTGGCGTGAATGCCCGCCTTGTGGGTAAAGGCCGCAATGCCGGTGATGTAATTATTGAACGGCACATCCACGCCGACGATCTGCGCGACCGTGTTGTCGATGGTGCGCAAAAGCGGCAGGTCGTACTTGGCGACCGATGCTGGATTGGTGGCATACAGCCGGGCGATTAATCCACCCAGCGGCGTGATGCCGTTGCGTTCGCCGATGCCAAGGACCGTCGTATCCACGTGGGTTGCGCCGGCATCAAGCGCCTCGAAGGCATTGGCGATCGCACAGCCGGAGTCATTGTGCCCGTGGAATTCGATATCACAGGTGACGCGCTGGCGTAGTTCGCGCACCAGCTCGTAGACCTGGCGCGGCGTCGCCACACCTACGGTATCCGCAATCCCTACGCGATGCACGCCGATCTTATCGACCGCTTCGTAGATCCGGAAAAGATCGCGCGTGTCGCTGCGAAACGAGTCCTCGGTACTGAAGCGCACGCGAATCCCCTGCGAGCGTACAAACGTGACGACCTCCAGCGCCAGGTCGATGATCTCGTCGATCCCCTTGCCGTGGCTGAATTCACGCAACATCGACGACGTGCCGATGACGACATCCAATCCATCCACACCCGTCTCGATTGCTCGTTTGGCGTCGTCCATCCGGCAACGGACGTGCGTCAGAACCTGACAGCTAAGGTCTAATCGCGTAATGGACTTCGCGTCCTCGTAGCTCTGCGGAGACGCCAATGGCGATGTCAACTCCAGGCATTCCACGCCGAA
>JBJYXQ010000655.1:0-7930 GCA_046260035.1 Anaerolineae bacterium | reverse complement strand
TGCACCAATCTCGATCTGTGGGGAGGGTTGATTGCCCATGAACTTGCAGGCGTTGTCTATCAAGTTTTGCACCACTTCCACTAGCCGCGCTCGATCACCGTGGACGGTGGGCAGGTCCGGTGCAACCACCACTTCTACCCCACGTGCCTCGATCCGCCCGCGCACCAACTCGACTGCCTCGCGGGCGATCACCTCAAAAGAGACTTCCTCTGGCGGATTCATCAATCGCCCGACACGCGATAGCTCTAATAACTCGCTCAACAGACGCTGCATTCTGGCAACAGCTCTGTTAATCTGGACTATATCTTTCTTGACGCCCTCAAGATTGCCGGTCTGAGTATCCTGTTCCAAAAAACCGATAAAGCCGCTGATGGTAATCAGCGGGCTTTTCAAGTCGTGTGAGACGGTATACGTGAAGCGCTCCAATTCAGCATTTTTGGCCTCCAGGTCAGCGACAAGCGCTTCGCGCTCGCGCGTGGCCTGGATATGTTCGGTGATATCGCGGTCAATGCCGATAACCAGTAATTCGTCACCAAATGGAATTGATACTGCAGCATATTCAACAATGTTGTCTTTCCCATCTGGGCGGTTCCAGCTGAATATCCCATGGTGTGGTTGCTGACTCCATAATGCCTGGGCATAGGCTTCTTGATCTGTTTCTAGTGATCTTTGAAAGCGCCGCGTGTCGCCTACGGCTAATAATTCTTTCCTAGTCCGTCCGGCCATACGGGCATACTGCTCGTTGCAATCCTCCAGGATGCGTGTCCCATCATGCGATTCGCGGTGGACGCTGATTCCATCGAAGGCGCTTTCGAAAATCAGGCGCAGCCTCTGTTCGGACTCGCGCAAGGTGGCCTCGGCTTGCTGCCGCTCGGCGATTTCTATACGCAGATCAGCGGTAGTGGCGCGAGCTTTCATCAGGGCAAGCTGCAATTGACGGGTTGAAAACCACTGCAACAGGGCGATGCCGACCAATCCACCACTCAAGGTGATGGCAACGGCAAGTTGATCGCCCAAGGATCGTGGTTCATAGGCTCTAGCTAACCCAACATGCGTTATGATACATAACCCTACCATGACCCACTGCGCCCGGTTTCCGACTAACATTCCGGTCAACAAGATGGCCAACCCGTAGAAAATTACAAATGAGGTATGCCAGCCGGTCGAGGAACCAAATGCTCCTAGGGCAAACATCAATAGTGGAGCCAGATAACTTCCCCACTGCCATCGCCCGCGCCTGGCCAACACCCAACAAACAAACGTGGGCATGTCTAGCGCGAGCATAATTGCCACATCAACCCAGACAAACATACCAATAACCCAGCCAGCAGCCACCAGGAGTGTAAAGAGTGATAGTGCCGTCACCATCAAGATCAGTACCCACTCAGTCAGATACTGTCTCCGCCCGATATCATCTGTGGCGAATTGTGTCTTTGGCCGGATCCGTCTAATAATCCGGGCACCAAACCCAGAGAATCGTCCCCACATTGTTTGATTTCTTTCTTTCATTCGTTATCGGTTAGGAGCAAGGTGAAATAGAATGTGGCACCCTCTCCTGGCTGGCTTTCGACCGAGATCTTCCCATTATGCGTTTCGATGATGCGCTTGACTAGGGCCAAGCCCACGCCGGTTCCCTCGCTCTGCGGATCGAGCTTGTCGAATAGGCCGAAAATCCTGTCTTGATATTGTGGATCAATGCCGATACCATTGTCGCGCACGTAGAACACCGGCTCGTCACCATTCTGCCGGGCACCGATTTCGATCCGGGGCTGTGGTTGGTCGCCCATAAACTTACAAGCATTGTCCACCAGGTTTTGTATTACCTCCACCAACCGCGCTCGATCACCGTGGACGATGGGCAAGTCCGGCGCAATCACCACTTCCACCCCGCGTGCCTCGATCCGCCCACGCACCAGCTCGATTGCCTCACGGACGATGGCCTCGAAAGAGGCCTCCTCTGGCGGGTTCGTCAGTCGCCCGATGCGCGATAGCTCCAGCAATTCATCCAACAGGCGTCTCATCCTGGCGACTGCGATATTGATATGGGTCATATCTTCTTTGGCTTGTTCCAGGTCACCGGTCAACATATCCTGTTCCAAAAAGCCTGTAAAGCCGCTGATCGTGATCAATGGGCTTTTTAAATCGTGGGAGACAGTGTAGGTGAAGCGTTCCAGCTCGGTGTTTTTGGCTTCGAGCTCGTTAATGAGGATCTGTTGCATCGCCTCGGCCTGTTTGCGTTCGCTGACTTCCTGCTCCAGTTCGAGAGTGCGTTCGCGAACCTGCTGCTCGACGTGTGCATACGCCTGCACTAATGCGGCTTCAGCCCGTTTTTGTTCCTGGAAAAGCAGCACGCTTTTGAGCGTGCTGCTGATCTGCTCGCGCACGATCTCGTAAACCGGACTCTCTGCTGATCCCATCTCCAGAATGGCAAAGCCGAGTTGGTCGTTTTGGAAATACAGCGGTTCGACGATCCATGTGTAGCGCCTGTCGTAGGGCCAAAGCTCAGGGGGAAGCAGTGTATTTGAGCGGAAACGCCGCTCGACGGTGTCCACTTCACCATGAGCGGCAGAGAGGGGCGATTCTGTTTTGTGATACGCCAGCACCAGACGTGACCATTCCGGCGCGGGTTGCGGGTATGCATAGGGCTTCGGATCTTCGTACAGGGCGAGGTAGCATGCCGGAATGCCCAATTCCGGCATACCCTCGGCGATGATGTCCAGGAGAGTGGTGAAGTCGAATGTGGTCATCAACACCTGGCCGAATATCCGCACCGAGATGTTCTGTTGATCAACCTGCAACTGGTGCTGTGCCACAGCCTTCCGCATGGCTTCTCCAATGAATACGCGTGCTTGATGCCAGAGATTTTCCGCCCGGGCGCACAGCGCAGGATTGCCGGAATGGAGTTGCAGATGACGGCGCAGTGCAGAGACGACATCCTGCCACTGGGCGATGTCACCGCTGCCCTGGATAACTTCGCGCAGGATTTTATCGAAGGTGGATATAAAGACACCGCTAGGTTCATCTCCCATGTCCGATGCGAAAGCTGCAAGCAGGTCTTCGAGCCACGCGGTGGCTTTTTCCGTCGCACCAAGGAAAGGTGCTAACTCAGCGATGATCTGCTGACGTTGGGCGCGTGAGACGAGCTCTACTGGTTGGATTGCCCCCGATGCCATCTCCGTCATCGCTCTGGCAACCACCGGGTCAGGGCAGCCGCATGATTGCCGAATGATCAGTTCGGTGGGGAGTAAAATCTTTAGCGGGATTTCCTCTCCGGCGATTTGTGCCAGCAGCATCGCTGTTGCCTGCGTGCCCAATTCAAACATCGACTGGCGCACTGTCGTCAACGATGGCGTCGCCAGCCGGGCCATTTGAGTGTCGTCGAAGCCGATCAAAGCCATATCGTAAGGTACGTGGATGCCGCGTGCTTCTAGCGCCTCTAATGCCCCCAATGCCATGTTGTCGTTGGAGGCAACAATGGCTTGTACATCGGCTTTGTGTTGATCTAGCAGCACTTCGACAGCTTCTCTACCGGCGCGGACGGTCCAATCTCCGGGAATGACGAGGTCGAGATCAACCGCAATCCCATTGTCCATCAATGCTTGCACATAGGCCTGGTAACGTGGCCTGGCCGTAGGGCGATTTTCCGGGCTATTGATGAAGGCAATCCGGCGATAGTGATGATCTCGGATGAGGTGAACCACAGCATTGTAGAGACCAGATGTCTCGGTCGCGACCACCGTCGAGACATTCTCCAGGGGCAGTCCAATGTGGACAAGGGGCAAGTGACTGTAACGCTGGTAGAATTCCAGGGTCTTGTGCATGGGGGCATAAGTGTTGATAGTACCCAGGATAATCAAGCCGTCGACGGTGTGGTTCGTGACCAGTTCATAGAGGATGTTGCGTTGCGTGTCGAACTGGTTGTAGAAGGTGTGATACAGATGTCCACCCGTAAAACACAGCAGGTTTACATCCTGCTTTTCCACCACCGATGTGACGCCAGCCAAGACTTGGGATAGATACTCTTGCTGCTCATTGGGCATGTTCTCAAAGAACATCCCGATGGTCAGGCGCGCCGTGTGCGATGTTGACGTTTGGCTTGTGCTGGGTGTGGTCTTCATCGATGCTAATCTGCGATGGGCAACTCGAGCACAAAGCGCGTTCCATATGGCTGCCGCGCCTCGACCCAGATACGCCCGTCATGCCGTTCGTGGATGATGGACCAGCACAGCCATAGCCCCAGACCGGTTCCCTCGCCCACCTCCTTGGTGGTGAAGAATGGCTCGAAGAGGTGTTTTTGTACATCTTCAGGGATACCGGGGCCGTTGTCTTCCACCTCTACGCGTACATTGGATTCAACGACCGTCGTGCGTAGGATCAACTGCGGGACATAGTCTGCCTCCACTCCGGCGCGTTTATCAGCCGTGGCTTGAGCTGCATTACGTACCAAATTGAGGAGGGCTTGCTGAATTTGTTGGCTGTCACACGATACCTCAGGCAGCGGGGTCGTCAGTTTATACACGATCTCAATATCGCGGAAGTCATACTGGCGCTTCAGATCGTAGTCTGTGGCAGCCAACTCGACTGTTTGTTTGAGGAGTGTGTTCAGATTACAAGGCGCGTGATTGGACGTTCCCTTTCGCGCAAAACTGAGCAGGTCGGAGACGATCTTCGCCGCGCGTGTGCCCATATCGCGGATACCCTGCAGATAGTCGAACAATCCACGTTCCTTCATATAGGCTTCCAATCGTTCCGGGTCGATATTGGCGCCCTCTAGCCGTGCCCGTGTGCGCGGATGACGCGGGTTGAGGGCCAGTTCCAAAAACTGTGCCGACTGCATCATCGCGCCGAGAGGGTTGTTGATTTCGTGTGCCATGCCTGCCGCCAACCCGCCGACGCTTGCTAGCTTGGTCGCTTGTAGCATCGTGTCCTCTAGATGAACGCGTTGGGTCGCGTCATCAATATTTAACACGACTCCGGTGATCGCCTCAGACTGCAGAGGAAAGACGTGAATATCGTAGTAGCGTACACCTTCCGGAGTGTGTACCTCCTCGCGGTGACGGTGTGCTACGGTCTGGGTCGACAGGACCTTTTCAACCAGGGAGCGGTAATGCCCCAACTTAGGGCATAGTTCCCATAGCGGATTGCTCAGAAGTTTTTCTTTTGTGCAATGCGTGAACTCCTCGGCGGCTGGATTCCAGGTCAGCACGCGCCCTTCGGTATCCAGGGTGATTAACGCAGAGGGCATAGAATCGGTGATATTTTGCAGGAGGTGTTGCAGCCGTATAATCTGCTGTTCGTTGCGCCGGCGTTCAACGATATAATGCCACTCGCGTAGTGCGCGCTCGGCGATATGTGGCATATCGATCAGCGTCTCTGCCGTTTTGACCACATAATCCAGCGCGCCGGCCTTCATGGCTTCCACAGCAACTTGCTCATTGCCGTGACTCGTCATCAGGATGACCGGGAAAGCCGGTTCCTGCTCATGTTTGAACAAGACATCCACACCCTGGCCATCAGGTAGCAGCCAATCCGTGATCACCAGGTCGATGGTCTGCGTTGTGAGGAGATCATGGGCTTCACTCAGGCTGCGGGCGATGAACAATTCAGCCTCTGGCATTCGCTGGCGAAATGCGCGCCGGATCAATTCAACGTGGGAAACTTCATCTTCGACCAACAATATGTACATACTTGCGCTCCTCAGTTTGTCAAAGGAATTTAGCGCGCTTTTCTCAAGATGTCATGCGTTGCTTGCAGGTTTTATAAATATCAACTATTATATAATAAAAGTGCCACGATTTCCAGACACAATCCTTACCTTTGAGGATGAGCTTCAGACATCCTCGACGGCCTTGATATATCAGAACTTCCCGCCTCAGTTTTGATTTAGCTATATTGGGCTATAATAGTGCATATCCTTGTGGTGAAAAGACAGATCGATGAGCCAGAAAAGAATCTTGGTTATTGATGATGAACTGTTGCTTCGGCGTGCACTGGCAGATTATCTAGAGGAGTGCGGGTACCAAGCCGTCACCGCTGCTGATGGCGCCGAAGGGCTCGCGACTGTGCGTGCCGAACACTTCGATACGGTCTTGGTCGATCTGCGTATGCCCCGTGTCGATGGCCTGGAAGTCGTCGCTACGCTCAAAGCCGAACAACCTGAACTGCCCGTGGTTGTTGTCTCCGGCACCGGTGTGCTCCAGGATGTGATCGAAGCAGTCCGCCGTGGTGCGTGGGACTATGTTACCAAGCCCGTGCGTGATATGGATGAGATCATCGTCATCATCGAGCGCGTGCTGGAACGCGCTCGCCTGATCGCCGAGCGTGACCGTTATCAGCAAGAGCTGGAGAACCTCAATCGCGCATTGGAAATCACGGTTGCTCGCCAGACTGAGGATCTACGTACGCAGAACCGCGAGTTGACGGCGTTAAATCATATCATCAGCGCTGCCGACGCCACACTCGATCCGGTCGAAATCTTGCGAGTGCTCTGTACTGAACTGGCGCTGGCGCTATCCTTACCGCATGTCATTGCTACTCTCGCTGACCCCGATGGTCTCGCGTTGAAAACTGTCGCTGAATATTGTCGCTACGATCGCGAGAGCCTCCTAGATCGCGCGATAACTTTGACCGAACCTGCTGTTGCTTACGTCATGGAACACCAACTGCCGCTCTTCATCGAAGATGCGCAACAAGATTCTCGGTTGAGGGATCGCTCCGCGGCGATGCGTCGCCGTCAAACGGTTACCCTGCTTCTGGTCCCTGTGGTGGTGCGCGGTCACGTTATGAGCATCTTGGGATTAGAGACCACCGTCCCTCGCGTTTACAATGACCAGGATATGACTTTGATCGTCAACGCTGCAGCGGCGGCAGGGCAAGCACTGGAGGCACTCAAGCTGCACCAGGAATTGCGCGCACACGCCGATGCACTCGAGGAGACCGTTGCCCGGCGTACAGCCGAACTAAGCGTGGCTCTTAAACAGGCCCAGGCTGCCGACGAAGCCAAGTCACAATTTCTCAGCAGCGTGAGCCACGAGTTGCGCACCCCTCTTGCCAGCATCCGCCTCTACTTGGGATTGCTTTCGCAGGGGAGAATAGAGCATCGCCAACGCTACCTGGAAAGCCTGGCGCGCGAAATCGAGCGGCTGCAGGTGTTGATCGAGGAGTTGCTCGATATTTCGCGGCTCGACCTGGAGAAAACTGTCCCCCAGTGGCAGCCTGTGGACTTAAATACGCTGCTGGCGACGCTGGCCGAAGATCGCACTCGCCTGTTTACCGAGCGTGGCCTACACCTTCACCTTGACACGGCGGCGGAGCTCCCGACGATTGCGGCCGATCCAGCCTTGCTGGAACAGGTAGCCACCAATTTACTCACTAACGCGCTGAACTACACTCCACCTGGCGGAGAAGTCTGGCTGCGTACGACTGCTGTCACCCATGAGGCACAACCCTGGGTTATCTTCAAAGTGAAGGATACCGGCCCCGGCATTGCACCCGAAGAGCAGGAGCAGTTGTTCGAGCGATTTTATCGCGGGGAAGCCGCACGCGTGAGCAAAGCTCCTGGCACAGGATTGGGGTTAGCCATCAGCCAGGGCATCGTTAGCCTGCACCATGGACGGATCACACTTGAGAGCACTTTGGGTCAGGGCAGCACTTTCTCTGTCTGGCTGCCTTGTGATCGCGCGATGCGTGATGCGTAATTTGTTCTCTCATATATCGCGCATCACATTATCTACAATAAATACGCTTCCGCCCAGACCACATCGAATTCCACCAGTCTTTCACGAGACATCTGTCTCTCGATCCCACCCCATCATGCTAACGACGTTCGCTAAATAGGCTTCGCAGCGACGCGTATCTGTATAGGCTCACTTGCATACACAGTCGTAATGTCAATCTGTGCTTCTGGCTCAACGCCAACGCCGTGCCCCTC
>JBJYXQ010000654.1:0-4785 GCA_046260035.1 Anaerolineae bacterium | reverse complement strand
TACCGGTTTGCTATTTTTTCAGTGATCCTAACTGACCGGACAAGTTCCCAGCCTTTCCTGGCGATTCCTACAGTAGACGAATAGCGCTTTTCCGGTTAAGATAGCTGTATTGCCACCTTGCGTTGTTGTGCGACGTACATGCAGAGGCCGGAAACCTCGGCCTCGAACTTTTGTACAACCAGCTTGGAGAATCATTATGGAGATGGTTATGACTGATGCCGATTATGTTGTCCGCTGTGAAAACATCCATAAGTCCTTCTTGATGGGCAAAGAAGCCGTTCAGGCATTACGTGGGATCTCCTTGGATGTGCAGCGCGGCGAGATCGTCTGTCTGATGGGACCGAGCGGCTCAGGTAAGACAACGTTGCTCAACATCCTCGGCGGTCTTGAAGAACCGAGTCGCGGTCACGTGATTGTGGATGGCGAGAACGTCGTTGCATTATCCGAAGATCGCCTCTCGGAGCTGCGACTCGTCAAGATGGGTTTCGTCTTCCAGAATTACAACCTGCTGGCGAATTTCACCGCGCAAGAGAACGTCGAAGTCCCGATGGCGCTGGCGGGCCTTTCGAAGCGCGCGCGTCGCCGCAAAGCTGAGATGCTCCTGAAGAGCGTCGGACTTTCCGACCGCGCGCAGCACTATCCAAGCGAACTATCAGGTGGGCAGCAGCAGCGCGTCGCTATCGCCCGCGCCCTCGCCAATGACCCTCCGATCCTCATCGGCGACGAAATCACTGGTGACCTGGACTCCGTGACCGGTTTCGAGGTGATGGAGATCGTTGCGCGCCTCAATCACGAACAAGGGACAACCGTTATCTACGTGACCCACGATCCGCGTATGGCAAAATTCGCCTCGCGATTGATCCAACTCCGAGATGGAGTGATTGTGGAAGAATGATCTCACGTTACGTTCTAAAGAGTTTCTTCCGTCACAAAGCGCGCACCATCATCATGGTGCTGGCGCTGCTTGTCGTGACCGCGATGCTGGTGACGCTCAACAACGGCGTGGATTCGTTGCAGGGACAGGTGGTGGAGATTGTCGAACGCGAGGCTGGCGAACAGGACATCACGCTCACGCGCGCCGAAACCAGCCCGAACCAGTTTATCGACATTGCCAAAATGACGGATGTGCTACGCGCAGCGGACTCGCGCGTGGCTGCGATTTATCCACGCTTTCAGGCTACGGTGGAGGTGCGCGTCGGGGCGCAGGTGGGCAATGCCTCCCTGGTGGCGCGCGTTCCCGAGGACGATCTGGGCCAGGTGACGATGCAGGAAGGTGCCTATGACCTGGATGGCGATAAGATCGTGCTGTTGCGGGTCACCGCGGATACCTACGGCCTCAAGGTCGGCGATAATGTGGATGTGAGTTACATCTTGCCGGTATCTCGCATCACGGGATACGATCTACCCGCCGATAGCAGTATGACCCGCGTGACGCGTCGTTTCACCGTCAGCGGCATCGCGTTGGCGACCGGGCTGGGCAGTGGTGGGCAGAACGGCATCCTGGCAAGCGTGGCAACGGTCCAGGACTGGCTCGGTGTGCCGGGCCGTGCCGAGAGCCTCATCGTGATGCTTGACGATACCGTCTACGGCTCCGTCAATACGCAGGCGGCGATCTTCCGCGTGCGGCGCATCGCTGAGCGGATGTATGACGCACTCGGGGCCGACGCGGATACCTACACTTTCTCGATCGCCAAAGCAGAAGCACTCGATATGAGTGACGTCGCTTTCGCGGTCCTGCGCTCGGTCAGCACGGTCTACGGCTTCCTGGTGATGGGCGTCGTTGGGTTATTGCTTTATTCGATCATCAACACCAATGTGGAAGAGCGCCGGCGCGATCTGGCCTTCCTGCGCATCCTGGGCGCGAAACGCCACCATCTCTTTGCGTTGGTCTTCATCGAAGTCGCCGTCATCGGCTTATTTGGGGTAGGGCTGGGCATTATTGCGGGACAGATTTTCAGCATCACCGTCGTCGCGCCTGTGGCAAATCACCTCATCACCAGCAGCGGCGTGATGGGCGAAGAGTTGGGCCTTGACTTCCATATGACCATCACCGTTGCCGCGATGCTGCGCGCCGGCTTAACGGCGATCGTCGTGCTGGCGCTTTCGGCGATTGCGCCGGCCCGCAAAGCGGCGAACACCAAGATCCGCTACGCCATCAATCCCGGTTCTGCCGACAATATCCAGATCGAAGACTTGGCGAAGCTGCGCTCGCGCAAATTCGACGTCCGCATTGTCATTGCGGGCATTGTCCTGACGATTATGTGGGGCCTGATTTTTGTCGGCACTAACTGGCTCTTTGTGCAGGGCAACGAATCCGTCATCACGGTCTTCATGTTCAGCGGTTTGGCACTGCTGGTCATCGGCGTGAGCCTGCTCTTCTACGCGTTGACGATCCCCTTTGAGCATCTGCTACTCCTGTTGGGCGACGTTCTCGCACCGCGCCTGTCTTTCTTCGCCGGACCGAATCTGCTACGGGCAAAACAGCGCAACACCATCATCTCGCTGATGGTCGTCTTCAGTGCCACATTGCCCACCTTTTTGGGGACAATGGCCGCGCTCGAACAAAAGAACTACGACGTCCAGGCCCGTTCCAATTACGGTGCGCCCATCACAGTGGCCGTCTCGCGCTGGTCCTGGTCCTTCTATGCGTCGGATGAGAACAATCTGCTGCCCAGTATTTTGAACGATTTCCGGGACGTTCCGGGTATCGCCGATGCGGTCGGCGTGACGGCCGCCTATAATGCCAGCGTGACCAACAAGGTCGCGCTGCGTACTACGACGGTCTTGGTGTATGGGTTGACCGGCACGCTGGATGGCATTGTGTACGACGATCTTACAGAATATTACGCGGGCGGTCCCGAAATGTTCGAAACGATTTTCCGCGAACCGGATACGATCATTCTTGGCGCTGGCTACGCGGAGTATATGGATGTGGGCATCGGCGATGTGATCAAGGTCCAGGGGGCGGGCAAGGATCATAGTGTGCCGATGCGCGTCGTCGGCCTGATTGAGCGCATGGCGGGATTTAGCACGATTTCGCGTAATGAAAACGACGTGCGTTATGGACAGGTTCCAGCGTTCGTCTCGCTGGACACCTACCTGCGTCTGACGCATGATCCAACGGTCGAAACGGTGTGCGTGGGTGGTGTGTGCGCCGCTGCCGAGCGCGAACAGCCGGTGATTGCGCAGATTTTGTCTACGACCGATCCGGGGGCAGTTGAAACCGAGGTTGTCGCTGCGCTGCGTGAGTTTTTCGCGGCCCGTTCCTCGATCTGGGTCCGTTCCACCGCCGAGGCGGTCCGCACAACGGAACAATCGATGCGCACGACGCGCGTGTTGATGCTGATTATGACCGTACTCTCCTTCATCACCAGCATCTTCGGTGTCTTTGCCGTCGTCTACGTGGCGGTGTACGTGCGTCGTTTGGAGATCGGGATGCTCAAGGCTATCGGTATGCCCAGGCGTAAACTGGTGGGGGCGTTTGCGTTGGAAGCGGTGATGATGACGGTCAGTGCTTCGCTGGCGGGCGTCGTTGCCGGGACGGTATTGGGCTACGTCTTCTACATCACCAACAATACGATGCGCAACACGCCCACGCAGCCGACGTTCGACTGGCTCACGACGAGTGCGATTCTCGTCATGGTTGTTCTGGCGAGCGTCATCAGCGCGATGTTGGCCGCGCGCAACACCGTGCGCCGGAAAGTGACGAAGATTTTACGGGAAGCGTGGTGAGGATTGAAGATTTGGTGATTGGAAATTTGTTAATTTGTTCATTCACCATTTGCCATTTCTAATTTTTTTTGGGGGGGGCGTATGAAGGGGCTGTTGAAAGGGTTTTTGTTGATTATCGTTGTGCTCGTCGCGGGATGCGCGCGTGTGGTGGAAGCCCCAACTGGCGCAGTGACAGTTGAGGCGGAAGCGACGGTCGAGTCCACGCCTTTACCTGACACCACGGTCGGCAAGATGGTCGTGGCGGATGGGCGATTGGCATCGCCGTTCCCAAGCCTGCCGTTGGGATTTAGCGGCGGCGTGAGTGGTGACGTCATCACCATTACCGTGCGAGCCGGCGATGTGGTGACGGCGGGCGATGTCCTGGCGCGTTTGGATGATGCCGACCTGCAGCTTGCCGTGGATAGTGCGCAATTGGCCCTTGACCGTGCCGTTCTCGACCGGGAACAGGCAGAGGCACAGTGGGAACAGGACGTCGCCGACGCGCAGCTATCCTTGGAAACGGCGCAACGAGCACTGGAAACTTCGCGCCTGCAATACTCGAGCACCTCCGTTGAAGAAGCGACCACTGCCCTGGAACACTGGCGCGAGGCCGAGGCCGACGCCAAGAGTGCCTACGAGACTCCGCTCTTTGGCGATTACACGCCCGATGACATCAAAGAAAGCAATTACAAGGCGTGGCAAAACGCCATCCGCGAGCGTGAGTTAGCGGAGATGCGGCTGCGAGACGCGCGCAATGCTCGCGGCGTCCGCGCTCTGGATATCGAAGCCCGTGAGCAGGACGTGGCCCAGGCTGAGCGCAAGCTCGCCGCCCTCGAAGAGGGCATCGCACCAACCTACGATCGCGCCATCGAAGATGCCGAGCGTGAACTGGCGAAAGCCCAGGCTGCGCTTGACAATGCTGTCTTGGTGGCGCCGTGGGATGCGATTGTTCTCTCGATCGACGTCGCGCCTAAAGCGACCGTCGGTGCGGGAACGCCGGTGTTGACGTTGCTCAACGTCGAGGACGGGCTGCGCTTCGTCTCGGAGAATCTCAGCGAGCAGCACGTCGCCGCG
>JBJYXQ010000653.1:0-3493 GCA_046260035.1 Anaerolineae bacterium | reverse complement strand
TAGCCTAACGAAGTTAGACTAACAAAGCAATAGAATCGCACAGACCTGAAACATACACAAGGAGGAAAGCGCATGTCGGATGACCTGTTTGATGCATTAGGAAGCGATAGCCTTTTTGAGGATGAGGAAGAGGAGTTAGAACAGGATACCGGGGAACAGCAAAACAAGACTTTCCTCATTGCCGTCATTGTTATGGGAGGTCTGCTGGCGTTAGCGTTGATCACGTTTGCCGTGTGGGCGCTGGTCATTAACCCGCGTATGCAGGCGCAACAACAGGCAGTATCGGTAGTAGCAACGGAGGCTCCCACGGTGGAGATTGTGCCCACTGAGGAAACACCTGAAGTCGAAGAGACACAACCTGCAGAGGAAGCGACTCCGGAGCCAACTTCCACACCGAAGCCAACCGCCACGTTCACCCCCACGCCCGTCATTGGGCCAACGGCGACGCCGAACGGCGATGAAACCGAGGCTGGCGAAGGCGAAGACAGCGAGGCAACACCGACACCTGCCGTCGTGCGACGCACAGCCACACCTGTGCCGACAGAAGCCGCGACGGCCACACCTACCCGTGCAACGTCGGGGACAACGAGTACGACACCCACAAGCACGCCTGACACAGGTCTAGGCGAGGTCGCTTTGGTGATCGCGGCGCTCTTGCTGATGGCCGTCTTCTTTGCAGCGCGCCGGCTCCGTCAAGCCTGAGTGTGAAGGGCTGCCTATCCATCGCGTAATCGTTGACACGCAAGAATGAATAGGAAGGGCGCGAAGTCCTGAGTACTTCGCGCCCTTTATGTTAGGCAAAATCCTAAAAATCTACAAATGTTCTCTGACCAATTAAGAAGCGTTGGTAATGCACGCATTAAGCGCTGTAAAGCTAGGCCAAGCCCTCTAAGGTTCAGGCCTTGGAGTTGGCTATGGATTGGCCTGATCCTCATTATTGTCGTTGCGTGTTCCCCGGAGCTACCATCCGCGGTAGTCCCACAAGCTTCGCCAACATCAACCGCAACGATCGCAACACCCGCACCAACAGCGACGGCAACCCTGGTCCCTACCCCTGTCCCCCCGACGGAAACGCCGACTGTCACACCTGTCCCCACCCCCGATGTGTCCACCATCTACGAAGTGGTGAATGCAGGAATGGCGACCGTGGGCGCACCACTAGATGAATCGACGACATTGGTCTGTCTACGCTATGAGGACACCGATGGTGATGGTATGCCTGAATGGCTGGCGCTGGCACATCAAAACACGGCCCCACCGCACCTGATTGCCTTCGTCCTTGACGGCGACGCGTCCTATTCTCTGGAACCAGCATCGCCTGAAGCAGGTAAACCGGACGTAGGTTTGGGCCAATATCCTACATGCGAGGTCGAAGTGCGCGATGTCAATGCTGACGGGACGGCGGAAATCGCCATCTTCGGCCACGCGGACAACAATGAGACGCTCCTGCACCTCTATACCTGGGACGACGCAACGCCATCCGGTTATCGCCGCCTGGGCTACTTCTACGGTGATGCGGGTGTCCGTTTTGTGGACCGCGATGGTGACCTTGCGGAGGAAATCTGGGAGGGCCACCGCGAACACGAAGCGCCAAGCCTGGCCTGGTACGTGATCTTTACGTGGAGGGAACAAACCTACGGCTGGAGCACCGACCGTTATGATTGGTATGCACTGAATCGCCCGCACACGTATCCCACGCACAAGCCCGAATACGCCGTGATCGCCTTCTACCTGGCGCTCGACGACCGCGATTTGCCGGGCGCGTACAATCTTTTGTACCCCCAGGAAGGGCGCACCTACGAGACGTGGGCGCTCGGCTTTGCGACCACCGCTCGGGTCAGTGTGGGCAGCGTCCACACTATCCCCGGCACAGAAACAGAGACCGGCGCACGCGTAGCCGCGATGGTGACGTCGTGGGATAACGAGGGCGGAATGATTATTGGCCGCCTCTGGGACACCGAATGGGCGACGGTGCGCACTGGCGATGGCTGGCGGCTCACCAGCGCCACAGCCGAATTGTTGGAAGAATGGGCAGCAACATATTGGCCGTGAGGTTACCTTTATGAGCAGTGGGCTTATCATTGGCCGTTTCCTGCACGGACTCAGCTTTTTTACATTAAGCTTGACGGTGTTCTTTCTCCAACACCGCAGCCGGCGTATTTTGTTAGCGCGCCAGTTGTACTGGGTAGGTCTGTTTGCGATTTGCGAGGCAGTGGTCGCCTGGTACGATCTCTTTGCCAGCATCATCCCGCCTGGAACCGTCCTGCCTGCGTTCATCCGGCCGGTGGTTCTTGGAATTGGCTACATCTTCCTCATTGCCTTGGGCATCCAGACTTTTCTGCCGGAGGAGAAGCTGCGCGCTCAAGGACAGCGCTGGCTGATCGGCCTGATCGTGCTGTGGATCGGCGGTTACGCGATCGCTTTGCTGGCTTGGTCTGCGCAGCACACAGATGCGCACATGGTCATCCAAACGGCTGAAACGCTGGCCCACTACATGTTGGGATTCCCCGGCGGGCTGCTCGCGGCGATTGGATTGCGGCGGCAAAGCCACCAAACATTGGATGCAACGCTGCGTCGCAACATCCGCGGTTATTTGCGTCTGGTCGAAATCTCGGTGGGCGCATTAGGTGTCCTGCACATCCTCCTTTACCTGCCATCCCCGGCCTTTCTCGCCACATATCACGATGCACGCGTGATGGCAACCGAGTGGGTGTGGGTTCTGGTGGGAATAGGATTGACGTACGGCCTCAACCGCGCGTTGAACACAGTGCAGCTCGAAATTGAGCGGTGGATCGAAGGGGTAGAGCGCCTGCAGGCATTGGCTGTGGACCGCGAACGGATTGGTCGCGACCTGCACGATGGCATCATCCAGTCCATCTACGCCGCCGGATTGCTCCTGGAAAGCGTGCAGCCCGTCATCCCCATGGACCCAATGCGCGCACAGGCACAGTTGAGCCGCGTGATGGACAACCTGAACGAGACCATCCAGGACATCCGCCGTTACATCTTCGACCTGCGCAGCGACATGCCGGACGACGATTTGCAGTCGGGGATCAAACGCTTGCTGCGCGACTTTCACATCAACACGCTGCTGGAGACCGAGTTCGAGATCACGGGCGTGCCGGTGGAAATCCTGTCGATGGAACGGCGACGGCACATTTTCCAGGTTGTCCGCGAGACGCTGGCGAACACGGCCCGGCACGCCCAAGCGCGTTGGGTCAAGGTTGTGTTACAATATAACGAAAATACGCTGGATCTCACCATCTCCGACGATGGTGTGGGGATGGAAACACTTCAGGTGAGTAAGGGGTATGGCCTGCGGAATATCCGCGAGCGCGTGCGCCTGTTGGATGGCACCCTGCGCATCGAGAGTGCGCCAAACGAGGGTGTCACCTTTCACCTGACGGTGCCGTATTAAACTGAAACGTGGTGCGTGATACGCGAAAACTTACGCATCACGTGTCACATATTACGTTTCTGGTATGAAAAGGGA
>JBJYXQ010000652.1:1987-3236 GCA_046260035.1 Anaerolineae bacterium | reverse complement strand
GCTTGTGCTAACGCTGACCGCTGCGCTCATTTCATCACTTGTGTTATACTCCCTGACATAAAAACACCTCGTGAGCAACACGAGGCAGGAGTTCGATCAAGAAACGCTTGTCGTTCAGATTGCAAACACATGAATTATAGCATGGGACGGATGCATGTCAAGCGCGCATTCGCGCTCTAAAGACAATCAGCAGGACTTTGTCGCTCGCTCAGAGGGGATCGTTAGATCCCCGATCATGTGACAAAGCCAGGGATCTGCCGATCCCCTACAAGCATCAGAGGAACAACTATGCAACGGTGGAAAGCAGATATCGCTTTGGTTTTGGTGACGGTCATTTGGGGCTCAACGTTTGTGGTCGTCAAAAATGCGCTGGATGTAGTGGGGCCGCTGGTGTTTGTAGCGGCGCGCTTCTGGATAGCGGGCGGCGCGCTGGCGGGGCTGTTATTTCTGCAGCGCAAGATTGCCTCACGCCCAATTCCCATCCGCTCGCGTGCGCTGCGCGATGGCGCACTCACGGGTGTTTTCCTCACCCTTGGCTACGTGCCGCAGACTATCGGCCTGCAAACCACAGAAGCTGCCAAAGCCGCGTTCATCACCGGACTGAGCGTGGTACTTGTGCCGGTCTTGGCAGCGACATTGCTGCGCAAGCCTCCCACGCGCGCAGCCGCCTTCGGCGTTTTTGTCGCTGCTATAGGCATGGGGTTGCTAACACTAGACCCGAATCAACGCTTTGTCCTCGCGCCCGGTGACCTTTGGGTGCTGCTGTGTGCCATCGGCTTTGCGTCACACATCACCAGCACCGCGCGCTTTGCCCCACACCACGACGTACTGCCGTTTACGGCGACGCAACTGCTTGCGACGGCGGTGCTTTCGACGGGGGCCGCACTGTTGTTCGAGCGCCATGCACTGCTGCCTCCCGTGTCAACGCTCCCCGCCATCGTGTATATGGCGCTGATTGCCACGGCATTCGTCTTTGGTGTACAGACATGGGGCCAGCGTCACACCACGCCCACGCACACGGCCTTGATTTTTGCACTGGAACCGGTTTTTGCAGCCCTGTTCGCCGTCGTTTTCGCCGGAGAAATTCTCGAAATGCGCGAGTGGCTTGGTGGCGCACTCATTCTCCTTGGTATGATCATCGCCGAGGTTGGAAGCCTTGTCATTGGCAAAATCTCCCGCAAGAAATGAAATAGTACATCGCAAGAAATTTAGGCTCTTTTGGGTTTCGCCGGGTATCCCCCATATTTAG
>JBJYXQ010000652.1:0-1977 GCA_046260035.1 Anaerolineae bacterium | reverse complement strand
TTGTATAAATTTTTTAACTCGACCCAAAAATCTGCTTACCCCATAAATTAAAATTTTTTTTTGTTTTGCGCCAACCCCCGAAACCGAAAAACACTCTCCTAATAACGCGGCTTTAGCCGCAAATTCTGGCTACACTGCATCAATTATTCTAACTCAACTGAAAAGTGATAAGGCCCTGAGACAACGGGGCAATGTTATTTGATTTTTTGACTTCATAACCAAATCCGCATATACTTAGAGTATAATTCTCAGCTTTTGACTTCTGCCCTCGATAGTTTTCAAAAGGAGGATAACCATGGCGTTTCGTATGCGTTGGCCTACAGAATATGGGACGATTACCCAGAAATTTGGCGCCAATCCACAAGTCTACAGCAAGTTTGGCCTGCCCGGTCACGAAGGCATCGACTTTATGGCCCCACACGACAGTGAAATCTACGCAGTCGCCGATGGATTCGTAAGCGACGTACGACTGGACGGCAGCATCGACCCCCTTGGCAAGCCCTATGGCAACCAGATCCGCATTCAGCACGATGACGGCTACGAATCGATCTATGCGCATCTATCGCAGGCTGTCGTCACCCGCGGACAGTTTGTGCAAGCAAAACAATTGATCGGCCTGGCCGACAACACCGGCAACTCGGATGGCTCCCACCTTCATCTGAGCCTGAAAAAGCAAGGCGCAACCGCTGCCGGTCAGACAAATTATCCCTACGACCTCATCGATCCCACACCATATCTGGAGCCGTTCTCCGGCGGCGGCGGGACATCGCCCGAGCCACCAGAAGACACCACGATCGATGTTCAGGTTGACAGCCCCGATGCCGGTTATCTCAACGTGCGACAGGCTCCGTACGTCGGCGCTCCCATCGTCGATCAAGCCCAACACAACGCCATTCTTGGCGCACTGGAAGACGCCGACGTAGCCCGCGACAAGGTGGGCAAGACCGGGCAATGGCTCTGGGTACGCCTGCCCAACGGCAATGTCGGCTACGTGGCGGCCTGGTATCTCAAGTTCCCGCCACCCGAACCTATTGAGGAACCCGCAACGGTCGTCTTTGTCGTCGTCGACAGTCCCGATGATCCGCTTAAGCTGCGCCAGGGACCGGGTATAGGGTACACGCAGTTGGCGTTGATGCCCGACGGGACCGTGCTTAAGGCGCTGGAAAAGGAAGCCGTGGTCAAGCAGAAGGTCGGCGTGATGAACCAGTGGCTCAACGTGCAGACCCCCACCGGCTTGACCGGCTACACCGCCGCGTGGTACGTCAAGCTGCAAGCCGGTGGCACGCAGCCCGTCATCCCCGAACCCAAAGAGGGCACACCGACCGGCTACGTCGTCGTCGAAAGCCCCGAATTCGGGCTGAAGGTACGCGCCGGCGCGAGCGTAGCCACAGAACAGGTGTGGTGGGTGCCGCACAAGACGGTCCTCGAATCGCTGGAAGATGCTGCCACGACAGGCAACAAGGTCGGCCAGATGGATCAATGGATCAAAGTGCGCACACCCGCACGCTATGAAGGCTACGTCGCCGCGTGGTACGTCCGCCATCCCACTCAGGAAGACAATCGCAAGCCTGCTACAAAGATCAACTGCCCCACGGGCGTCTCGCCGCACATCTTCGGCATCCACGCGGTCGACATCGTAGACGACCCGCATACGAAAGGCGCAATTCGCGGATTGTTCCAGGGCAAGGGGAAGAAAGGATGGATCTTCTTCACAATAGCCTGTGGCAGGAACGCGGCAAGTCTCGTGCCGAATAATGACATCCGCGATTTCTACTGGGAATGGGCCAGCCAGGGATACGGCGTCATCGTGCGGCTTAACAATGGATACGAGCCCAACGGCACGCTGCCCGAAGAAAAGTACTACGATGCTTTCGCCGCCACCGCTGCGCGGTACGTCGAGTTGTTCCTCAAGCGTACCGATATGCCCGCCGAGGATTACACGTGGACCATCCAGATCGGCAACGAGCAGAACAACCC
>JBJYXQ010000651.1:0-4454 GCA_046260035.1 Anaerolineae bacterium | reverse complement strand
CCTCTTCGCCTATCTTCCCGTCGGCTTGCTCTCGATGGTGCCACTGGCGGCACTCGGCGCTCCCGCTTTCGCTCAGGCGGTGTGGAACACCAGCCGCGTCCGGGAGTTAGCCGATCCGGCATACCAGGCCCGGTTACAGGCCATCGCTTCGATGGCTTTCACGTTGGGCTTTTCGCTGGGGATGCTGTGGGCCGGTGCTGCTATCGATCGCTTCGGGCTGACGGCATTGGCCGGTGGGGCGACTGTCCTGGCCGTGCTGTCGGTCGTGGTTGTTGTTCAACAAATAAAAGCATAGCGACCCAACGAACAAACAGAGCCTTATCGAATTTCTTCCTGGACAGGCGCTACGAACTTGATCTAACCAACCTTTCTGATATATTTCACTACGTTCTAAATTTGAACTCAAACCGGCCGGAGAAAAACAGGAGACCATACAATGCCTATCATACAAGTTGAGATGAACACCATCATCACTTTCCTAGGGATGCTATGCGCGACGGTGCAGGGCATCACAGGCTACTATGCCGCCTATTACAGGAAGCGAGCGGTATTGCTCAAGACGAACGAGACGCTATCTCAGGCCCACCACACCTTTGGCAGCTTTGCCACCACCCTGTACCTGCTCGGTCTCTTTGCCGGCGTCAACGGGCTTATCGGCGCTCTCACCCACAACGAACCACCGTTGGAACTGGGTAGCGCGTCCTTCAATATCCACACGTGGGGTTCCTTCCCCGTCCTTTTCGTCGTGGCCTGGAAAACCTACCTCTCGTACTTTAGGAAAAAGTCGCTGTACGGTAAGCGTAAATGGCTGGGTATCGCCATGTTCCTGGCCTGGAGTTACAATTGGCTCACTGCAGCCGTCTCCTACTATGTGCGCACGGTGCTGCCAAACAAGCAACATCCAGACCCAGTCTTTTTGCTACCATACGAGTGGATGTGGCTTCAACTGCTGTTACCGTTCGTTCTGGGCGGGATCATCGGCGCCTTGATCTTGAGGCGGGCAATGCAGCGCGAGCAGGTAACAAAGCGCAAGTCATCATAACCTAACTTCCGTGCTCAAGAACAGCGGCTTGAGTATCCAATCTGCTGACATGTATTGAGACGCCTTGACGAGCAAAGAAAACGATACAAGTAATTCCTTTTCGAGCACGATTGCACGCTACTACGTTCTGCAAGCCGAGCAAGAGGGGGGGAACGGCTGGAGCGGCACCGCACCGAATTTGCCGTGACTCTGCGAGTGCTCGCTGAGCATCTCCCTCCACCACACACATCTCGTCTGCGTACGCCTGCACCACTTCCCCCATGTAGATGCGCCGGTGATTGATGCTAAATGTTTTCACCACCCAACACTCCAGGTTTGCCCAGCATTTGGCGATCATTGTAACGAGCAGCCGGGCGGGTGGTGGAGGGCAAGGGGCGTCGGGCGATCGTGCCGGTGACGGAATTACCCCCGATCGTTTGCGGGCTGGATAATCGATATTACAGTGTCGGAGAGATGATTGGCGTCGGCTACGCAGAAGGCAAGAAGTATCAACGGATGGATGCTGAGTGAAGGGGTTTTTTAGTTGCACTACAAGGAGGGAATCCGATGTCTGTTTTATCAAAGTTAGCGTCGATGCAAGATCGAAGGGACGAAGAACCGAACAAGGCATTGGGCCAGGAGCTTGCGCGGACGAGGGACATTGCAGGCATCCAGGAAATCGCGGAAAATCTTTGGAATGAAGATGCGAAGATCCAAAGCGATTGCGATGGGGTGATGGAAGAAATCGGACGCAATGCGCCCGAGCTGATCGAAGCCTATGTGTTCGATTTTCTAAAACTGTTGTCGAGCAAGCGAAATCGTCGCGTGTGGCAGTCGATGATTTGCCTGGCGTTGATCGCGGACCGGAAACCACGCGAGATTTTCGAGAACAGGGAGACGATTGTCCGGGCGATGGAAAATGGGTCGGTGATTACCCTGGATAACGGCATCAAGACGTTGGCGAAGGTCGCCTCGGCAGAGGACGCATACCACCGGGAACTATTCCCGTATTTGCTAGAGCAATTGAGAAGCTGTCGCTCCAAGAGCGTGCCGCAATATGCGGAAAGCATCCTTTGCGCGGTGAATTCCGAAAACAGTGCAGCCTACAAAGACGTTCTGACCCGGCGCTATGAAGCGCTTTCGACAGCACAACAACGCAGAATCGAGAAAATCCTGAAACAGGTCTAAGCGACTACGTGTTCCGTTTGCCAGGCGGAGTGGCGAATGACATCAACAACACCGTCATCGCTGCGCCGGACCGTCTCTGTCTGTGAACAGCTCTGGTGCTGTACGCACTTGCAGGAAGGTAAGCTGTTCTCGATTTATACAGATATAGGCTGTTCCGATGGCGAACAGTCCCGATATCCCCCCGCCAATGATGATTTTCTCCATCTGTTCATCGCTCTTTTCCTAAGACACTTCCGGTCTGCTGGCAGTGAGCTTTTTCTTGTCCTCCTTGCAGATCATCTTGATCACGACCCGGCCCGAGACTGCTGCCGTGGACACACCGCCGCCCGGTTCGACCCACTGCCCGGCCATGTAGAAATCGTCCAGGCCGGGCAATGTCTTGTCCATCCCCTTGCCCAACATCATCCCGAGTGTCTTGGTTGTGATCAGCCAATCCTCCTGCGAGCCTTGCCAGTTCCCCGTGTACCGTTCGACCGTCATTGGCGTCGAGATGTCAACCCCAATCCGATAGCTACCTGTTAGTCAACGGATAGGCAACCTGCTCCCAACCATGATACTATAGGATAGATACACAACCCGCACAAAAGGAGGATAGGGATGAAAAAGAACACCATCATCATCGTCGGAGCCGGAATTGCCGGCCTTTCCACCGGGTGTTATGCCCAAATGAACGGGTACCAATCAACCATCTTCGAAATGCACACGATTCCGGGAGGCCTATGCACCGCCTGGAAGCGCAAGGGCTATACCTTCGATCTCAGCATGCACTTTCTGGTGGGATCCAAATCCGGAGCGTTTTACCGGATGTGGCAGGAACTCGGTATGATGGAAAACCTGCAATTCCATTATCACGATGAAATCGCCTACGTCGAAGGTCTGCACAAGAGTCTGTCCATTTGCGCGGATCCCCAACGCTTGCTGGATCAACTCATCGCTTTGTCACCGGCGGATGCAAAGCTGTCACGGGAGTTTGTTCGCCTTGTGTCAGGCCGGGGCATAATGGGAGCCGCGTCTCTCAAGTCACCTGAGTTATCGGGGATGTTCGATAACTTAAAGATGATTTTGGCCGTTCTCCCGCAGATGGGGATGCTGCGCCGGTGTGGGAACAAGACGTTTCAGGAATTCGTGCAAGGTTTTCAAGACAGCTTCTTACGTGACGCCGTTCGATGCTTTGGGGACGCCCCGGATTGGCCTATGCAGGGGTTTCCCTTGTCGGCCATGGCCGGTCTGATCAATGCGACAGTGACGGAAGCGGGCGTACCCCTGGGAGGATCGCAGAAGGCCGTCTTTAAGATCGCCGAAAAATACCAAGAGCTTGGTGGGGAGATTAGGTACAAGCAGCGCGTAACAGACATCCTCATTGAGAATGATCGCGCCGTCGGCATTCGATTGGAGGATGGATCGGAACACCGGGCCGATATTGTCGTCTGGGCCGCTGACGGTCACACAGCTATCTTTGATATCCTGGGCGGTCGATATCTGGATGATAAGATTCGGAAGATGTACGAGGAGTGGACAGTCGTGCAGCCGTTGGTCCACGTCTCGCTGGGCGTGGCGCGGGACCTATCCGCACAGCCGTACCGCTATATCTTCGAGCTGGAAGAGCCACTTCGCATTGCCGGACAAGAGCGTCGCTGGCTGTCCCTGCGCCATCGCTGCTTTGACCCGAGTATGGCACCTCCGGGCAAGTCGGCTGCCGAGGTCTGGTATCCGACGTCGTACGCGTATTGGGAGGAACTGGCCCGAGACCGAGCGCGCTATGAAGATGAAAAAAAGCGCATTGCGGAGGCGACCATTGCCGCATTGGACAAACGCTGGTCCGGCTTTGCCGCTCAAATTGAGGTGGTTGACGTAGCGACGCCGATGACCTACGTGCGCTACACCGGAAACTGGCAAGGCTCGCCGGATGGCTGGTATATCACGACCGGGAATATGATGGAACAGACTCCGGCGAGAAGCCTGGCGGGCCTATCCGATTTCTACATGGTCGGCCAATGGACGGCGCCCTTCGCCGGAACCGTCATTTCGGCGCTTTCCGGCAGGCAACTCATCGAAGTGCTGTGCAAGCACGAGAATCGAGCCTTTGTAACGTCAGGATAGCGATATCGCCAACTACATTCTCAATGTGGCAATGATCGTACCTACAAGATATCCTGACGCATTCATCATTGTATGTGCCCCCATGCTAGCGGAGATGGTTTTCGAGCGCCAGGCCAACGCCCCCAAAACCAACGTGCTGACCGGA
>JBJYXQ010000650.1:0-1650 GCA_046260035.1 Anaerolineae bacterium | reverse complement strand
AGGCGCTGCGTGGCGTCGCGCCGGTTGCGCCACTGCGAGCGATACTGCCGTGCATCGATGATGAGCACGCCATCCTGGGTGATCTGCCCGCCGACCTGCTGCAACAGCCGCTGGCGCACGTCCTCCGGCAGCGACGGAGAGTGGACCACGTCGAAACGGAGCTGGACTGCCGTCGCCACCTTGTTCACGTTCTGCCCACCCGGGCCGGAAGCATGCACAAAGGTGTAGTCCAACTCCTTCTCGTCAATCACGATGTTTCCTGTAATATGTAGCATAGTCTTTCCTCTACACTCTAGCACACAATCGCGATCTTGAAAACTGTCCCCGAATCTGATGTCACTGGGTCACATTGCCGTTTGCGATTTACTTTTACGTGACTATACTCAACGGCAAAACTCAAAAACTTGTCGTTTAGGAGGATTCTGTGATTCCCAATCAATGGTATGTTGTGTTGGATTCGAGCCAGGTGAAGGCCAAACCTGTCGGCGTCACGCGTATGGGAGAGAAGCTCGTCTTCTGGCGCGATGCGTCGGGGAAAGTAGCGTGTGCCCGCGATCGCTGTGTGCATCGCGGTGTGGCGCTCAGCAAGGGGAAAGTGCTGCCCAATGGGATGTTGCAGTGTCCCTTTCACGGCTTCGAGTATGATGCCAGCGGCAAGGTGACGAAAATCCCGGCGAACGGCAAGAACACGCCTGTACCGGAGCGTTTCAAAGTCAACAGCTATCTCACGCACGAGGCGCACGGCTTTATCTGGATCTGGTGGGGCGAAAATCCGCCCGACGACCTAAAACCGCCACGCTTCTTCGAAGACCTGGACGACACCTTCTCTTATGGTCAGGTACGCGATCCCTGGGATGCGCATTATTCCCGCGTCATCGAAAACCAGCTCGATGTCGTGCACCTGCCCTTTGTCCACTACAACACCATCGGACGAGGCAATCGCACCCTGGTTGATGGCCCGATCGTGCAGTGGGCTGACGAGGACCGCTTCTGCTTCTACGTCTACAACCGCGTGGACGACGGTACGCCGCCGCGCCGTCCGCAGGACATGCCCGCGCCCGACCCGGAACGGGATTTCCACCTTGGCTTTATCTTCCCCAACCTCTGGCAAAACTACATCGCCGACGATGTGCGGGTGATGGCGGCGTTTGTTCCGGTGGATGATGAACACACGCTGCTGTATCTGCGGTTTTACCAGCGGTTCTTGCGCGTACCATTGTTGCGCGACCTGGTGAATTGGTTGTCGATGTTCGGGAATACCTATATCGCGCATCAAGATCGGCGCGTCGTTGTGACTCAGGAGCCCAAGCCTTCCGCGCAGCGGATGGACGAGAAGCTGATCCAGGGAGATCGTCCGATTATCGAGTACCGGCGGCGACGACAGGAACTGCTCGACGCCGCACGATAGCATGCGCCGATTCGTTCATTCGCTAAAAATCCGTTGTCGGCCTGTGCCTATCCTCTGCGACGCCTGAGCACGATCCCTGCTAGGGCGGCAATGACAACGAGCACGCCTGCGCCGCCTATTAGCACGACGGTGCGCGTGGGGAGCGGCTGCGACACCGGCTCCGGCGTGGCAGTCACCTCTGCGACGATGGGCTGCGGCGTGGCTGTCGGTGACGCTGTTTGAGTTGGGCGTGGGATGAGCGT
>JBJYXQ010000649.1:3649-5975 GCA_046260035.1 Anaerolineae bacterium | reverse complement strand
GACCCATTACCGCTGCTGCTGCAACGCTGTCGCCAGAAATGGTCGCGGCAGCGAAGAAACAAGCTTCACTCCACGACCTTAAGGAAACTGCCACGGAGATGCTGACCACGCTAGGTACATCCTGACGCAGAATGTTGGTGGATAGTGAGTAGTACCGGGCGTAGCTGCTTGATGTCGTCATCCGCCATCTCTTTGTGGATGGTCATCGAGCGTACGAACTGACAATCTGGTAGTACTGCGATATTCGCGCGTCGGAGCAAACGCGGCGCGCGTTCGACAACAAGGGCCTGGTGGACGAATACCGCCGTCCCAAACAGGCGTATGATGTGGTGAAGCGGTGGTATCGGCAGTTAAAAGTATCGAGGTAAGGTGGGAGTAATGGTTCAATTTGTAGGGGGGCTTTGGATATGATGGAGACGCTACATATCCAATTGCTAGGTGATTTCTCCTTGTGCTATGGTGACACCATTGTGACAACAGTTCAGTCACCGCAGGAGCAATCGCTGCTGGCCTATCTATTGTTGCACCGGGAAGCGCCGCAATCGCGCCAGCACATCTCCTTTCTCTTTTGGCCGGATGCGACGGAAGCACAGGCGCGTCGTCAACTGCGAAAGATTCTATTCCGTCTGCGCCGGGACTTGCCCCAAGCGGATGACTTTTTGCAAGTGGATACGCAGACGATTCAGTGGCGGCCTGACACGCTATTTGTACTGGATGTTGCCAGTTTTGAGGATGGGATGGTGCTCGCAGAGCAACTTATCGCTTCAGGATCTAGATCTGAAGCATTGCTTGCCTTAGATGAAGCGTTAGCCCTTTACAAGGGCGATTTGCTGCCCGTTTGTTATGATGACTGGATTTCCCCAGAACGTGAGCGGTTGTCTCAGAGCTTTGTCCGGGCCTTGGAGGAAGCGACCACATTGCTGGAAATGCAGCGAGAATATACCCGTGCCATCGACGTTGCCCAACGCTTGCTGCTTCATGACCCGTTACATGAACCGAGTTATCGCAGCCTGATGCGCTTGCAGGCACTGGTCGGTAATCGCGCTACTGCTTTACGTGTCTACCATACGTGTGTCACAACGTTGCAACGAGAATTGGGTGTGGAACCGGATGCGGACACTCGCCAGGTCTATGAACGTCTATTGCGTACTGGTATACAGACTAGGTCCGCATCCGTTCTGCCGCTGCCAGTGTTGATCATTTCTCAGCCACTGGTGGGACGCCATCAAGAATGGCAGCAGCTTCTATCGATCTGGCAGCACGCGATAGGAGGTGTGTCGCAGCTTGTGATGATGGCGGGTGTGGCAGGTATTGGAAAGACACGTTTGGCGGAGGAGTTGGCTCGATGGGTGAAGCGCCAGGGACACGTTGTGTTGACGGCGCATTGTTATGCGGCTGAAGGTGAACTGGCTTACGGGCCAGTGGTGCAATGGCTGCGTGCAAGGCCTCTGCCACCGTTGGAGGCTGTGTGGCGTCGAGAACTGGCACGTTTGCTACCAGAACTGGCCAGCGACCTGCCCGGTGCTGCACCCCCTGGTCCAATAACAGAAGCGTGGCAGCGACAACGGCTATTCGAGGCATTGGCACGGGCTGTGCGGTCGGGCAAATCTCCTTTGCTTTTGATCCTCGATGACGTGCAGTGGTGTGACCAAGAGACGTTAGTGTGGTTACACTATTTACTGCATTTTAGTGCTGCTGCGCCTGTGTTAATTCTTGCAACGTTGCGGTTAGAGGAAGTCGGTGTCAATCATCCGCTTTCCGAGTGGATGCGTTCGGCACAGCGTGTGGCTCCTGTGCACGAAATAACGCTGGGACCATTGACGGAAACTGAGACGTTATCCCTGGCTGAAAAGGTCGCCGGGCAGATGCTGGAGGCTGATTTGGCGGCATGCATCTTGTCCGAAACGGAGGGAAATCCGTTATTCGTGCTTGAAATGGTACGGGCTGGAAAGGTGGGGGATGCCCAGGACCTAGCCTGTCCGCTTCAGGGATTACCGGCGAAGGTTCAGGCGACCATAGAGGGACGTCTAGCTTTGATTTCGCCTTCTGCAAGGGCGTTGGCTGGCCTCGCGGCTGTCGTGGGACGCGAGTTTACGTTTGACGTACTGGCACGAGCCAGTGAATTCGAACGTGATGTAACCCTGGCTGCCCTGGACGAGCTTTGGCAACGCCGTATTGTTCGTGAACAGGGTGGAGCAGGTTACGACTTTACACACGATAAATTGCGACAGGTTGCTTACGCCAGCCTGACCGAGGCGCATCGGCGTGCTCTGCATCGTAAAGTAGCCGTGGCTTTGGAGATGGCCTACGGTGCTGGTCTTGCTGC
>JBJYXQ010000649.1:0-3549 GCA_046260035.1 Anaerolineae bacterium | reverse complement strand
TCCGAAGCGGAAGCTGTATTCCGTAAGGCTATGGTGCTGGATAAAACGCTACAGTCGGCACCTCTTCGGGTGGCACGGCATGCATTTTGGCTTGGGAAAACACTGCACCAGCAAGCGCAGTATGAAGAAGAGATCCGCGTTGGTGAGGAAGTGCTGCAAGGCCTTGACGATCATCTTGAATCTGTAGAGGCCGTCTTGATCCTCAGTATGATTGCGAGCGGGTATGATTATACAGGTGTCCGAGGTCGAGCTGGCGAACTCAGATCTCAAGCTGCGGCTCTTATCGGGAGTCTACCATACGTTGAGGCATTGGGCACCATCTACCAGCAGATATATGATCATTACCTTTGGAATAAGGATGTCTCCAGCGCAATGCGCTGGCTCCATATGCTGGAAAACAAAGTCACGCCTGAAAATTCTGAGAGCATTTCCGAAAGACTGCATTACTGGATGGCAGATAAGGCCACGCAGGAAGGAGATATACAGGTCGCACTGACGCAATTGCACCACGCGGTAGCGAGCACAACCCGTACTGGTGATATTATCGCCCGCGAATACTATTTGTTCTGGCTTGGCTATATGTGCTTATCGGCGGGGGATCTGGAAAAGGCGGACGAGCACGCGCGCACTTCATTGGAGTACAAGTTGTTTCTTGGTGAAAGCTATTACTTCTTCGCATGGGGATATTGGCTGCGTGGCTTAATTTTGCTGTGCCGGGGTAATGGTGATGAGGCGCTTGATGCCCTGGAGAAAACGATTGGCTATGCGGAGGAACTAGGCTTTCCGGAAATTGTGCTATGGTCTCACGCGCTTATTGGAAGATATTGTATGGAGAGCGGTCACCGTGCGGCTGCTTTGTCGCGGTTCCAGGATGCTGCACGGTTATGTACCCCAGCGATATTCGGCAACTGGCGCGCCCGCAATATGAAGTCGTATGTTCATAGTTTTTTAACCGTGTTAAGTGGGCTAGAGGAAGCCTATACCGATGCGCTGGCATTTCGTGACTTCTGTGGCCATTTCCCAGCGCGAGAGCAGTTTGTCGATGGGGAACAGTATTCACCTGACCTGGCTCGATTTGCCCTGGTGCGATGGTACCTGGAAACTGCGAAACCTGCCAGGAATGCAAAGCTCCTGCTCGATGAATCATTTACCGATGCATTACCGCAGTCTTGGGTCTGGTATGATGCTTTCGGCGACTGTGACTACCAGGCCCATGACGGGCTGGAGGTCCACGCTCCTAATGGACGAGACCTGTGGCATATCAACCGGAGTGCGCCACGTGTGCTCTGCTCTCTCTCAGATCTCGGGGTTTCGGATAGGGACGATTTTGCCTTCGAGACGGCTTGTGTACCTGCTTTGGAAGATCGCCTTGGGATGGGGGGATTGTTGCTGTGGATCGACGAGGAGAACTACCTGCGGCTGGACCGTGGCTCTGGCGGCCCTCACGAGATTACTTTCCAGGGATGTGTGGACAATCACGATGTGGTTATTGGCAGGGGACAACTTAAGGCGGGTGATGATACGTCTGCTCTGTCGCCTGGGAGTGTGACAATGCGGCTAGAGTGGGCGGACAATCAGGTTCAGGCGCTGTGCAGCCTGGACGAAACCGCATGGTTTACGGTCGGGCACATCGATTTCCCCTTCGACGCGGGTGCTCAATTTGGCGTCTATGCCATTGGCAATATCGACCGGATGATTTATCAAGGTGCGTTCCCTGAGGGTACGGCGATCCGGTTTGCGTCGGTACGGTGTTGGTCGTTAGCTAGGGGGGCTACGTGATGTTAGAGTGAAAGATACCGATTGGATTTCAGGGCGCCAGGTTGATCAACCTGGCGTTTTTTTGTTTGCAGGACGGTTGTGGAACGCTTTTGGAACGATGCTTGCCTATTATAGGATTAAATCTGTCAATCGTTTTGAGGATAGAACAAGGAGAGCGCTAGAAACAGATGAAACAACCTACAATTTGGCACTATAGTTTGGTCGCTCGTTATTGGGCCGAGTTCGAAACTGAAGGTGGCCCTGAAGAAGCTTACTATAAGAGATTAATTGAGACATTTGGGCAACCTGCACTTGATTTAGGTTGCGGTAGCGGAAGGTTGTTGCTACCCTATCTGCGAGCCGGTCTGGACGTCGACGGCTGCGATTATTCTACCGATATGGTTGCAGTATGCCGAGAACAGGCGGAAAAGGAGGGCCTTTCACCGCGACTCTATGCACAAGCTATGCATGAACTTGACTTACCCCGGCGCTATAAAACAATCTTCGCCCGGGGTGTGATCGGGTTAGGGGGCGAACACCGGTTGACGCTGCAAGGCATGCAACGGTGTTATGAGCATTTGAGGCCCGGCGGTGTTTTCGCGTTTGACTATATGGTGCGTTGGAATGATCCTCCCGCCTGGTTAGCGCGATTACCAAAGTATAGGCGGTCGCCGCCCGAAGAATGGCCGACGTCCACAGAACGAGAACGTTTAGCCGATGGTAGCGAAATAGAGATCGCAACCAGGACACTTGAAACGGATCCCTTGGAAAACGTCGCTATCCGTCAGATTCGGGCTCGACTTTGGCGAGATGGTGAACTGCTGGAGGAAGAAATTCACACGCAAAAGTTGGACGACTATAGCAAAAATGAACTGGTACTGATGTTGGAGCACGCTGGTTTTGAGGATATACAGCTCTTTGGAGATTTCAGTGACGAACCAGCCACAGCAGATCACAAAGACTTGATCTTTATCGCTAGGAAGTAAGAGGAATCATCTATTGGCGCACCTAAGTGCGATTACAAGGAGACTCAGATGGATCGACAAAGAAGTGTTTCACTTGTTCTTATCGGGGTGGCCGGTTTTGTCCTGTTTGGGGGGCTGATCCTGAGTTTGGCTACAACAACGATCACCCTTGCGCAGATCTCGATAATCCCTACTCCGACCCGTACACCTTGGCCTACGTGGACACCAACGCTTATAGCACCTACTCCCACGAACACACCTGTACCGCCAACTGCGACGAATACCCCCATTTCCCCTACGGCCACCAATACGCCTCTACCACCTACACCTACGCCCTTCGATACGGAACCGCCGGTCTCAGAGGTTTTGCCACTCAGGCCAGTGCGAATCCGGCGTTTCTTCCGGGTGCGTTGGCAGGGCGAGGACTCCGGTGGATCGGGTATTCAGTGCTACGATGTGCAGGTGCGCGATGGCGTTGGCCTCTGGCAGGATTGGCAGACGTGCACGACCGATACGGTGGCCGTCTTCGCCGGTGAGCGGGGACACACGTACCGTTTCCGTTCCCGCGCTACGGATAACGCGGGTAATGTCGAGGCATGGCCGGCGAGGTTCGATACGTGGACGCGCATTTTGGGAAGGTGAGTGCTTGAGTCGGCAGATTACCGGATCAAATCCTCAAGTGTAACTCGGCGGGAACGTTAACGGAATTTGGACAATGAAGGTGTAGAAGCATAGGGTGTTAAGAGGATATAGCATATCATATTTCAGGGAGGTGTGTGATGAGTACAGCGGGTAGTAGTAACCTAATCTGGATACTGGTGGTGGC
>JBJYXQ010000648.1:0-2432 GCA_046260035.1 Anaerolineae bacterium | reverse complement strand
GCGCATTGCCCGCCAGGTCCGTGCCGTTGATGGTGAGCATGTGCACGCCGTCATGGGCGCCGTTGTCATCGATATCCAGGTTGGAGATCAGGCCGCGCCAGATGGTGCGGGCGTGGTCCGCTTGGGTGGAAACCAGGGTCGGCAATGCGGGCAGGGCGGTTACGCCTGTCGCGGGTGTGACCGCCGTGATGGCGGCTGTGCTCATGGGTTCGCTGAATTCCACCTCCACCGTGATGTCCTGGGTACGGAAAGCAGTAAAGGCGGCGGCCGCGTCGAAGGCGGCCGGTTGCAGTTCAAGCTGCGAACTGGCGCCGTCCCATACCCATTGGGATTGATATACGATACGCGCCCCAGAGAAAATGTTTACCCGCTTAACGTAGGGGCGGGAGTTATCCACTATCACGGAGCGCACACGATCCGAGGTGTGGAGGAAATCCATGAGTATGGTGTGTACAAAGTAAGTGCCGTCAGGGAATCGTGCCTCCTGGTTCTCGCGTGCTCTATCCGCATCCGAACCGTTGGACTCTGTACCGCTTCCAGTCCGCGCATCCGTTCGCCAGAATTGATTCGCATCGATATTTGCAGGATCTCCATCCGTTCCACGGGTGTTTGTGATAACCCAGGTGTAGTAGCTCTGCCAGGTTGCTATTCCGTGAAGATCCGCCGGCAGTTGATCGTACAAAGCATTTTCAGCAATCGGCTCCGGAGCACAAGGAGAACCGCAAAGTGCGAGCGCCTGATCAAACGAGATTAGTCGATAAGGTGTTGTGCTGTTTTTTACCGACTCTGCTCCCGGAACCCCCGGTTGAATCCAATATCCAATGCTTTGTGGACTTACTTTCAGCTCCGTTGCGGTGGACATGTCGTCATAGGCATCAACGAGAATATCGACGTCGCCCCAAGCGGGTTCGCGTGGCGCAGTATGATCGTTAGCGGCTGCATTAACCACGATAAAATCGCGCCCATCATTATTCACATCAGCAACGACAGGTGAATGGGTCTGAGGATCCCTATCCGCAGCGATAGAAAAAAGGCTAAGCACGCTTATTTTGCCGCCACCGCCCGTCAGATCTGTTTCCCAGTGGGTGTGATTGGCCTCCGGCCCATAACCTGGAAAGTCGTATAAGCTTGTTGTAAGTGTCTCGCCGGGGGCAATCTCATCATTCGTTCCGAGTACAACCACGATATCCGGCCCATATAAATGAGCATATGTATCTCTATATGTTCCGGCAGTACCGCCATCAACCTCTATTTCCACACTGCCATTATTGGCGGTTGAAACATCAGCCAGCCTTCCCCCACGGGCTGCATTGATTTGGCCGCTGTTCGCAAAATCGACACCATCGTGATAATAAACATTACCCACCGCACTTGCGCTTCCCAACGGATTCCCATAGTTATGAAGAATGTTGTGGGAACCGTCGTCAACAGGCCATGCGATTTTGGGAGCGCTGGCATTCGAGGGAACTGTCCAGGCGGAATCACCAGCAGGTCCGCCCAAGGCTCGAACGCGATACTCCCACATCTTGTCAGATGTTGCCGACGTGTCTTGGTAAGTGATTTGCCCTGCGCCTACCGTGCCGAGCGGACCAAACCCAGCTTCACCCTGCGCCCGCCTCTGAATTTCAAAGCCTGTTTCATCTCCGGAATTGTCCGTCCAGGTAATGATTAAAGTTATGGTCGTGTCATATCGGGGCACAACACTGACGTCGGATGGCGCGTTTGGCGCACCCTGTGCGATTGATGTAATTATTAAGGAAAATATAGTCGCCAGAAGAGATGTCGCCAGGAGATTGCTACTTGCCAATTGCCTGTTCATCACTTGTCCTCCTCACTGCTTTGCCAAGAGAAGGTAAAGCGCTTTGTGGTCGTTAAAATTTGAACACGTTCTGAAGAAATTTGTTCAAAAACACGGTTCCATGTTCCTCGGTGCTCATCCGGAAGCCAGGCTGACACCTGTTGCATGCCATCCGTGGTGCTTAAAGCAACCAGTTTCCAGCGATAGGCGGCTTGAAGTTTTCCCCTAAAATCAGCTAATACTAAAAACAGTATGCGACCCGCGGGATCAATTTTTGCGCCATAGGGTGAAACCATTCGGATCTTCTGTTGTTTCCGCCACAGTACCGATCCATTCGGGATTTTTAGCAAGCCGTAGTCATTAAACCCTTGCACAAAGAGATGCTCGCCAGCATCCACAACAACCACTTTTTGAATAATATGAAAAGCATCGATAGATGAAATGGACTTTCCCTGTTTATCCATGATGTGTAGCCGATGACCTTCCAGCCACTTGTGCTTATCGGTGGTGACCAGAGCGACGTGATTTCCTCCCTGAGTCACACGCAAGATGGCAGATCGATCATTTTTACCGAGTACTCTTTCCCACAATTTTTCCCCTGCGGTAGAATAAAGGCTGAGGACAATTGTATTGC
>JBJYXQ010000647.1:0-2797 GCA_046260035.1 Anaerolineae bacterium | reverse complement strand
TCGTACCAAACAGGAACAACGTGGGGCTGTAGCGTTCCCGGCGACGCCGTGGCAAAACGTGCCAGCAACGGCGCTGCGAGGAAAGCGTCGATTTTGGCTTTGCGATCACCAGACAAGAGAGCCATAGACTTCTCCTACAGTTCCAGAATTTTTAGCGATTCTTGTCGCATAAACGCTTCAATGAGCTGTGGTTTGTGCTCAGCTCTGGCTATAACCTCGGCTGCTCGGAGGTGAACCTCCATTGTCCAACGGTCATTGCGGTCTTCCTGCGTCGCCGCGTAAACCACACCTTCCATCTTCGCCCAACAGATCGCGGCCATGCACATCGGGCAGGGTTCGTACGTCGTGTACAGCCAGCACCCATCCAGGTGATGATGGCCCAGCGTTTTGCACGCCTGGCGAATCGCGTTGATCTCAGAATGTCCCGTCACGTCATGCTCTGCCGAAAAGATTGTGCCGCCGTTCATAGCGATGATCTCATCCCCATGTACGATGAGACAACCTACCGTCTGGTGGGTGAAGCCAAACTCAATTGCTTGTGTCATCAACACGCGGCTCGGGTGTTGCATGCGTGCCTACTCCGCAAAATACAGCGCTTCCAATGACGCATTGACGCCCGGCGCGCCGAAGAGCGGCAGGTCGCGCAGGTGCATCACCTCGCCCAATCGCTTGACCGCCTCGTAGTCCAGGGCTTTGATCCCGCCGCCAAGCTGCACGGCGTAAAGGATCGACTGCGCGGTGGCTTCGAGCAGTTCGATGTTCATCAGTGTCCAGTAGATATCGCCCCGGCTCATCGTCACCAGGCCATGGTTTTCCATAATGAAGCTGTTGTACTTGGGCAGATAAGGGCCGAAGTTGTCGGCTAACTCCTGGGTAAGCGGCTGCCCGTAGGGGACCACGGGAACCGGGCCGATCTCGGTGGTGGTTTCTGGGTAGAGTGGCAGCATCAGATAGTTCTCGCCGCCGGAGATGGCCAGCGCGCCGACGGCGGGGGCGTGGCAGTGGATGACAGAGACGATGTCAGAGCGTTCGTGGAAGAACTTGAGGTACATCGGTAGTTCGCCAGTGGGACGACGTTCGCCTTCGACGGTTTCCCCTGCCAGGTTGACGAAGACCACGTCCTTGCGGCGGATGTCGCCTTTGTTCATCTGCGTCGGCGTGATGAGCACCAGGTCATCCTCCAACTTCCACGCCAGATTGCCGCCATAACCGGTCACATACAAGTTCCGTGCCAGCCGGTGACAGACTTTGGTAAAAAGTTTGATTTCGCGTTGGTATGTTTTGTGCAGGTTCATGTTAAGCTCCTAGAGAATAGTTGGCCGTTGTTCGTCGTGTTATTATCCATAACGACCGGGATTTTTTTGCCACAAATCCGTTTGCTCTGTTGGCACAACCATTCTACTTGAACCCACGATAAAATCAACGCGTAGATATGATTGACCTTTCGCCGTTCCTCTACTATACTGCACTTGATGTTGTTGCGTAACTTATCCTATTTTTCAGGTCACAAAATGACCTCAGACATTTCAACGCCTAATCTTGGGGAGGGATCTATGGAAGACTTTGAAAAACTTGGTGTGTTCTACCTGGGCAAGGAGTACGATCTGGCAAAGAAGGCCAGTAAGGACACGCTCTTGCTCTACGATAGCAAGGATTTGGTCACCCATGCTGTCACCGTCGGTATGACCGGCAGCGGCAAGACCGGGCTGTGCATCGGCTTGATTGAAGAGGCTGCTATCGATAGCATCCCCGCTATCATCATCGATCCCAAAGGCGACCTGGGGGACTTGCTGTTGACCTTCCCCGAACTGCGTGGTGAGGATTTCCTGCCCTGGATCAACGAGGCTGACGCCCGGCAGAAGGAGATGACGCCTCAGGCTTACGCCGACGCGCAGGCCGCACTCTGGAAGAAGGGGCTGGCGAGTTGGGGACAGGATGGCGCGCGTATCCAAAAGCTCAAGGATGCCGCCGAGTTCGTCATCTACACACCTGCCAGCAATGCGGGCGTGCCCGTTTCTATTCTCCAATCTTTCGCCGCGCCGCCCGCTGCCGTCCTGGACGACGGTGAAATGATGCGCGAGCGTGTGTCCACCACCGTGACCAGCCTGCTCGGTCTGTTGGGGATCGACGCTGACCCGATCCAGAGCCGCGAGTTTATCCTGCTTTCAACCATTCTCGATCTGACGTGGCGAGAGGGACGCAACCTCGATCTTGCTGCTTTGATCCAACTTGTCCAGAACCCGCCTGTGACCAAGATTGGCGTGCTCGACCTGGACTCGTTCTATCCTGCCAAAGAGCGTTTCGCCCTGGTGATGGCGTTGAACAACCTGCTCGCTTCTCCGGGATTTAGTGCCTGGCTCGAAGGCGAGGCGCTGGACATCGGCCAGATTTTATACACGCCGGAGGGTAAGCCGCGCATTGCTATTTTTTCCATCGCGCACCTGGGCGACAAGGAGCGCATGTTCTTCGTCTCCCTGTTGCTGAACCAGGTGCTCAGTTGGATGCGTGGCCTCTCGGGCACCACCAGCCTGCGCGCATTGCTCTACATCGACGAAATCTTCGGCTATCTGCCTCCTGTTGGCAATCCGCCTTCCAAGCTGCCGCTGTTGACGATGTTGAAACAGGCGCGTGCCTTTGGCGTCGGCGTTGTTTTGGCGACGCAAAACCCGGTGGACCTCGACTACAAGGCGCTCTCCAATGCCGGGACGTGGTTCATTGGCCGGCTGCAGACGGAGCGTGATAAGGCGCGGCTGCTGGATGGCTTAGAGGGTGCGGCTGCGGGCGCGGGCGGGCGCTT
>JBJYXQ010000646.1:2103-3358 GCA_046260035.1 Anaerolineae bacterium | reverse complement strand
GGTCTACCTCAACTGGGAAGAAGAGCGTCTCCAGATCCCATCCCGGATAACGCAGCTTGCGCCCGTTGAACGGATCATCGGGGTCCTGCGCCCAGTCGCTCGCGCGGTCTGTATCCGGCACGGGTAGGCCCGTGCTGGCGTCGAGCTTGCGGTAGAGCACCTGGCCCTTGTTTTCGTAGCCGGCGTAAGGGTGGGGAACGGTTGGGCCTTGCCAGCCGTTTTCGGGAACGCCTTGCCCGTAGGCAAGTACGTCGACGATACCACCGTTTGCGTCGAGTAGATAGACAGCCTCACCGTCATCGGTGAATCCGGGCCAACTGCCCGTGAGTAGCGGAACCTGGCGCGCGACTGCTGTGTTCGTCCAATCGGCGTCGAAGCCCCACACCAAATAGAACCCGTCGGCGTTTTCGGTCAACCATAACGTCTGTTTTGGCTCGATTTGCGCTCCAGCAGGGAAGCATACGCGGCTTGTCGAGTCGACGCGGTCGTCGATGCACCAGCCGCTGAGATCAACGGTGAACGTGCCCTGGTTGAAGATGGCGAGGGCTTCACCGCTGATGCCGCCATAGTTCCCGGGTTGCGCGGCATACAGTTGCACGCGCGGCTGTACCTGGGTGCTCCACGCGGCACTCGCCGGTTCGCCTGTTCGCGCGGTCGCGGTGGCGACGTTGGTCAGCGTTGGGCTGGGTGGTTCATCGAGTGCCAGCGTGAGTGTGACCTGCCCACTGGCTCCCGGCGCGAGGTCGCCGGCGTCCCAGACGAGCGTGGCGGCATCCGGCTGTGTGAAGGAATAGGGCGCGGTCTGCGCAACGAAGACCAGCCCGTTGGGGAGCGTGTCGGTCAGGTGGACGTCTTCCGCAGTGAGGCCGCCGCTATTGCTGACGATAAGGGTATACGTCAATGGCACGTTGGGCATTGCTATTACGGGCCCGGTCTTTGATAAGTTGAGAGCCGGTGCGGGTGCGCTGATGAGCGTCTCCCACTGCGCGAAGTTTGTCGCGGGCACGGCCTCACTAACGGCGCTGGCGGCAATGAGCGTATTTGTGATCGTCCCCACAGTATTGGTAGGCGCGTAGACGGAGACTGTGATGAGGGTGGGCGCGCCGCTGATGGCGATATCGCCTAACTCCCAGCGCAGCGTGCGCGTGTCCACAATGGCGGGGTAGGGGGCTGTGCTGGTGACGTAGACGGCGTTGGACGGGAGCGTATCGGTGAGGGTTGTGCTCAACGCGGTGATGTAGCCGAGGTTCTCACA
>JBJYXQ010000646.1:0-2003 GCA_046260035.1 Anaerolineae bacterium | reverse complement strand
GCGTACCTTGGTGCTGCGGAAGAGTCGTTCCCGCCGGAGACGCGCTTTGTATTGCGACGCACACATATCTACGCTCGGCCCGATGCGACGAGTTTCGATTGGGCTTACCTGCGTCGTGGTATTATGGTGACGGCGATCCGCCACGCAGGCGAATTCACGCAGATCACGTACACCGAACACGATCGCGAGCCAGACCCTGAGTATGTGACGATGCAGATCACCGGCTGGGCTCCGGATGATGCGCTGACTGCGGTGCAGCAGCGGCACTTCTTCTTGCTGGATTTCACTGGGCAGACCGAGCACGAGGCATTGCGCGAACCTTGGCAGGTGTTCAGCGATAATCACACTTTCACACTGTTCTGGGCCCCATTGGCGGCTCTGCCCGAGCTTATTCATCCGCAAGATCAATGGCTGACGTGGTTGAAGAAGGCTATCCCATAACGCATTTCTCATTCCTTATCTCCGGTAGTAAAATATCTCCGTTCCAACCTTTGACGCATTTAGAGGGGGACTATGATCCATACTGAAAACCTAACCAAGAAATTTGGCAACCGCACGGCGGTTGGAGCATTGACCCTGGATGTGCATGAGGGCGAAGTCTTCGGCTTTCTGGGACCCAACGGCGCGGGTAAAACCACGACGGTGCGGATGCTCACCACGCTCATCGGCCCCACGGCGGGCACGGCGACGGTCAACAACTTCCGCGTGGGGCAGGATGATACTGCCATCCGCCGCTGCACCGGCATTCTTACCGAGACACCCGGTATGTACGACCGGCTGAGCGCCGAGAAGAACCTGACGATCTTCGCGCATCTCTATGAGGTGGCGGACGTGAAGGGGCAGGTGGAGAAGTATCTGCGGCTGTTGGGCCTGTGGGAGCGCCGCAGCGACCTGGTGGGCAACTTTTCCAAGGGGATGAAGCAGAAACTTGCCATCTGCCGCGCGTTGCTTCACGAGCCGGCGGTCGTTTTCCTCGACGAACCGACCTCCGCCCTGGATCCGGAGGCTGCGCGGCTGGTGCGCGATTTCATCGAGGAGATCAAGGCGCAAGGGCGCACGATCTTCCTTTGCACGCATAACCTCGACGAGGCCGACCGGCTCTGCGATCGCATCGGTGTGATGAAGCAGCGGTTGATCACCGTGGATACGCCGGAGAACCTGCGTAACACGCTCTATGGGCGCAAGGTGGTCTTCCATCTGCGCGAAGCCGATGATGCGCTCTTAGCTCGCGTGCGCGCGCTCCCGTTCGTCAAAGAGGCGCAACGGGTGGAGAACAAACTCGTCGTCGGGCTGGATGACCCCGAAACGCACAATCCGGCGTTGATACGACTGCTGGTGGAGGCCGGGGCGGATATCCAGTTCGTCGGGGAGTTGCGCCACTCCTTGGAAGATGTATATCTGTCACTTGTTGGATCTTCGGAGGCGTACGATGCCTAAGATATGGACAATCATCGATAAAGAATGGGCTGAGGTGTTCAAAAACCGGCTGGTGCTATTTACCGTGCTCTTTATGCCGATTCTGTTCACGGCGTTGCCTCTGCTGATGATCGCCATTGGCGGTTCGCAGGCCGGTATGGGCGACGCAACAGATATGCCGGATCAGTACCTGGAGATGTGCGGCGATTTGACCGGCACGGCTTGCTTCACCTTGATGATGGTCAACCAGTTCTTGTTGCTGTTTATGATGATGCCGTTGATTATTCCGGTGACGATTGCGGCCTATAGCATCGTGGGGGAGAAAACGACGCATTGCCTGGAACCGCTGCTCGCCACGCCGATCACCACGGCGGAGTTGCTCATCGGCAAAAGCCTGGCAGCGCTGATCCCTGGCGTTCTGGCGACGTGGCTGAGTTTTGGCGTCTTTACAGTTATCTCTTACATCCTGGTGCAATCCCCAGAATTGTTACAACGCATCCTCGACCCGATGTGGATCATTGCCGTTGGCCTCGTGGGACCGCTCCTCGCATTGGCAGGGATCAATGTGACGCTGATGGTGTCCTCGC
>JBJYXQ010000645.1:0-4778 GCA_046260035.1 Anaerolineae bacterium | reverse complement strand
TCACCTCGGCGACGGCAAACGTCTCCCCCTGCGCCTGCGTCAACTCGGTCAGCACCACGCCTTTTGCATCCACGACTTTGCATCCCTGGACAAAGGTATAGGTCACCTGCAAACGCCGCGCCTGGGGAAGATATTTAATGAGCCGGGGCGCTAGTGGCAGGATAGTGATGAAAGAGGCCAGCGCGTTGGGGACGTCTGTAGTCACTTGCCCGCAACCGACGGTATTGACCGCCGGGACGCCAAGCCAGGCCGTCTGTTGGTTGATCGTCGCACCGAAAGTCTGCTGTGCAGCGTTTTTCAGACGGCTGAAAAGCGGACCCATCCTATCCGCGGTGATCCGGTCCCCGTTGGGAAAATGGTACACCGGATCACCGCCATCCGGAGGGGAACTGCAAATCAGCATCAGATCTACCTGGCCCGCATAACGCCGCCACAGCTCGGCGTGGGCGACGTCCCAGCAAATCAGCATCCCGATGGCACCCAGATCGGTGTGCGCCACGGTGATGCGGTCGCTCTCGCGGAAATAGGCCCGTTCCCAGGCCCAGGGATAGTGTTTGTCGTAGCGCCAGCAACGGCCATCGGGGGCGTAGAGCAAGAGCGCGTTGTAAATCTCATCCTGATCCAGGAGCAACAGCGATCCAGCCAGGTGGATGTTCAGGCGCGCCGCGGTCGCCTGCATCCAGGCAGCGGTGGGGCCGTCCGGCGGTTCAGCTCGGCGAAAGTTCTCGTCGGTATAGCCGTACCCCAAGTTGAACAGTTCCGGCAAGACGACCAATTGCGCCCCGGCAGCGGCGGCCTGCGTCACCAATACTTCCGCGCGTGCCAGCCGTTCATCCAGGGGCGCAGGATTGGCGTCCATCTGCACGGCAGCGATGGCAACAGTGCGGTTCATCGTTATACGGCGAGGACTTGCTGCGCCCACGCTGCTGCGCGCTCCAGCTCGCCCTCCTTCAGCGGGCCTTCCGATCCTTCCACAACGAACCCCGCGGGTGGCACAGCCTCGGCACCGCCCTTCTTGACGAGCTGCTTCCCAATCGGCTCAGCCGCGTACCCAAAGAGCTTGGCGAAAAAGGTTAAAACGACATTATTGACCTGTTTGACATCCATGCGCGTATCGAAGGCAGCGACCTTGATCCCATTGAGCTTCCCCGCCGGAATGCCCTTCAGAAATGCCTTAACGGGTTTCAGCGGTTGAAACGCCTGCGTCGGCGAGCCGACGATGAGCGCATCCAGGCCAGCCAACTGCTCTGGCGTCACCGCAGCAACGCGGTGGGCCTCACACTCAAGTGCTGCCGCCATCGCCTGGGCGACCTTTTCCGTGTTTCCATACACCGAATCATAGACAACCAAAGCTTTCACGATACCCCTCCTTTGAGCATAATAAAAATGATAACCATAGCAATCACCAGCACCACCGGTGCGATTCTGTGAACGGTCAGCATGAGTCCATAATCGACGTTGCCTATGCTCATAAACGCGCCGCTGGCGAACAAAGCGATCACGCACAACGCTGCCACGACGAGCAATACGATGATAAGAACCAGCGCATTGGCGTTCTTGAGCACTTTGGTGAGTTGGACAATCGTAGCAATAACTGCGCCCAAGGCGATCAGCTTGTGGACGTTGAACAGAAGGCCGTTATACGGTCTGCCCAAATGACTCACCCAGAAACCAAAAGCCAAGGTCAGTACAAAAGCGATGCCAGGAAGCACAAATTTCGACAGCATATGCAACCTCCCCTTGAATTACCCAACTGCATCACGGGCATAACCCGTGTAAACCGAAAGCGGCAGCATGGTCAGAATCAAAGCCAAACCAAAGTACATGGCGCTTTTCATGAAATCGTTGAAAAAGTACCCCACCGGGAACTGCCCCAACAACCATACCAGCAAGAGCACCAGTGGCCAGGGCCATAATTTGGCAGCGAAACGCGTGATGCCACCAGGCTCCCAGGTCAACGGCTTGTTGATCTGCGTTCCTGCCGCACCACCGATGATGCCGATCAAAAGCGGGAAAAGGCCACCGCCGAATAGCAACAGGGCTACCGAAAGTAACATCAACACCAAACCGCCGCGTTTGCGTTGGACAAACCCCACCGACCAGACAAAAATCGCCAGACCGAGAATCACAGCCAGAATGCCGGTGATCAGGAAGCTGGGAAGAATCGTCATAGCCGGTTCGCAGATGTTCCAGGCCACCTCAGGGTCGCAGGGCGGTCCCATCGAGACGATCATCAACCCCTCCGGGCGGACGTGCCCTTGCAGGATTTCGAAATAACCGTGTTCCACCCCCGCGATCCCGGCAGCAATACCGAGCCACGATGTAACTGTTTTTGTCGCCTTTCTCATGTCACTCCTTCGCGGACTTGAATAAAATCCTAGCAACCAGCAGATGCCATATCACCCAGAACAAACCGGCACCGGCTGACCAAAGGGCGCGTATGGAGGGCGCAAATGCAGCCGTCAAGCAATAGGCCAGGTCGCAAGCACTTGCCAGCAATCCCACGATGGCAGTGGCCCGGTTGGAGCGCAGCATCGTGAGCGAAAACAGCAGCCCCGCCAGGGCGATCAACAACACACTCATATACGTACCCGTACCACGAAAAGTCGCCAACGGATTGTTGGTTGCCAGAAGAGCCTGCCCGGCGGTCAGCAAGGCGGCCTTTTGCGCTTCGGAGGCGGCTGCAGCGTATTGCTGGCTAAGAGAGAACATTGAAAGCGAAATGTTCGACGCGAGATTGATGGCGATCCCCACCAGGCCTCCGGCAAGAGCCAGCACCATCAGGTTTTTGTGCGTCCGCCAGAACGCCACCCCCAGCGCCAGAAAAAGCACACCGACCAGGACGTAGTTGAAGAGATCGAATATGGCCAGGAACGACAGGCCGACGAACGGGTTGCTTTGCAGCAAAGTGTACCACTCCGCCGCCGATTGAGGAATAGCCTCTATTCCGGTGAACAACGACACCTCCGCGCCAAAGTTGCGACGAAAGACCACGACCGCCACCAAGGCAGCAATCGCACCGATTCTGTAAAGCAGTTTCCAATCTTGATTTTGTGTCACGCCGGTTTCCTTTCGCCTGTCAGTTGATGTGGCTGTTTCAATAACTCTTTCCAACGCCTCTGACGGTAGCGATAATACAAATGCGCAAACGCCCAGATGAATGGCGTCAGCAGCCCCGCTTTGATTTCGATTTCGTCGGTATAACGCAGTTGCCCTGCTCCGAACGGATGGAAGCGCATGGTATGGTTCCACACGCGTGCCAGCGAACCGTTTTCCTGACTTTCAATAGTGTTCGTCACCTTGTCGATGGCGACGATTTTGATTCGATGCCGACCCAAAGGTAGAAAGCCAAGAAAAAGCAATCGCACCGTATAGGTTTTGCCGACGACCCATTGGCCATCCAGTTCACCCGCTACCAACGGTTCAAAATGCAAGAGAGGCGCAGCGACGAATTGCAGCGATTTGGGTTTGATGATCATGTCCCAGAACTGCTTGTCGGTGCACTCGAGAACGGTTGAAATGCGCGCAAGCATCTCTTACCTATACCCCTCGCGTCAATTCCCACATAGGGAGGTTAATGACAGGGAGAACAATCTTTTTGACGACCTCAAAACCGAAATGCTCATACATACGCACATTGTTCTCGGTCTCCGTCTCCAGATAGATGGGGATACCAGCCCCTTCGCTTTTGTCGATGAGCGCCTGCAACAGCTTGCCGGCGAACCCCTGTCCTTGAAATTGCGGGGCTACGCCAATGACAAGGAGATAGGTATAGGATTTCCCCTGCATCGTGGCCTTCCGGTCCACCTCGATGGGTGCAAAGACCGGCATCATTCTCCTGGACGCGGTCAGGCCCATTTTCATTCCCGACCATATCGCCCCGCAACGGAACATTCGCCAGAACGTCATGTCGGCCAACTCGCCCGGTACCCAGGCTGCGACGCCTTCCAAAGCAGGTGAAGGGGCATAAACCTCGCCATATTTCAGGCAATAGCGGACAGGTGTTTCGAAGGCGCCAATGCGCCGTTCCGGGTCCACACCGTCAAAGATCGCATTCCACACCGGATCGTGCCGAAAGGCATCGGTTAGTACCTCGCCAGCTCGGCGAGCATCTTTCTTCTGCAATCGGTACAAATCATCCAGTTTTCCCGTCATATTACCATTCACCTCATTCAGTTACTCTCATTTATTTAGTACGCGCGAACATCTTGACAACACCATTGACGGCGCTATCTTGTGCCTTCTGCGTCAACGCTGTTGTGCTATATCTTTGTAGCTGACAGAGGGATGATGGTACCTTTCAGTTACGCTGGTACTTGACTGGACCGGAAATCTTGAACGGATCTGTATGGCGTGTTGCGGGCAGTAGTTGATACAGGCGAAACACCCGTAACACTTGATTGCCTCTTGCCACACCGGTTTCTGGTTGGCGATCTGTATTTTGCGGCTGGGGCAGACTTTCTCACAGATACCACAACCGACGCATTGCTCGTCACTATAAAAATGGACCATATCCTGGTACATATAGCGGTGCAATTCATAGTTGAGGGACTTGGGGATCCATGAAAACAGCGCCCTTTGCCATTGGGGGATGACATAGTCCGCATCTGTATCCTCCGCAAGATATGCTTCGTTCGCAAGGATATGTTGGCTAAATAGATCCAGCTTACGCTGCATCTCGGATTCCAGAAATGCTGTGCGTTCCTCCGTCGCCAGACCAGGCAGATTCTCCTTTCCGAGCGGGTGATTCCAGGGCATAGTGATGTTGATCTGCGCAT
>JBJYXQ010000644.1:0-4775 GCA_046260035.1 Anaerolineae bacterium | reverse complement strand
GTGCGCGAGTCGATGAACGCGCCATGCCCGCCGAGTTGCGCCATCCCGGCTTCGAAAGAGCAGCGCGTCCGCGTGCTACTGAAGAAGAAGAGCATCCCCAGCGTCTTGTCGCGCAGCAGCGGATGCGGTTCGCCCAGGGCGCGCTTGCGCTTCAAATCCCAGGCCACCTCTAGTACGGTTTCTACCTCTTCCTTGGAAAAGTCTAGATCCCCAATCAAATCTCGACCACGAAGATTCGTAATCATAATACTTTACTCCTTGTATCAAATGGGTGTTTGCGCGCGGTTCCGCCGCGCGCAAACACGAAAAAACTATTCCATTGCTCCCAAAACGAGCGCCAGCAACGCCATCCGCATCACGACGCCGTTGAACGCCTCCTGCCAGTAGCGCGACCAGTGGGTGATGTCCACGTCGGGGGGAATTTCGTCCATGCGGGGCAGCGAGTGTAGGAGAATCGCGTCGGACTTGGCCTTCTTCATCAGCAGCTCACGCGTGATTTTGTAGTTGTCGGGGGTGAAGCCGGCGTCGCCCTTGCGCTCGTCGCGGGCCTTGGTGTAGTCTGGTTGCATCACCGGCTCAACGAGGATCACATCCGCATCGGCGATGGCTTGCTCGACGTGCTCCGCCTCTTCGAAGTCGAGCGCGTACTGCCGGAAATCGGCCTTGTAGCTCTCCGGCATTTGCATATCGGGCGAGTCGTCGAACAGCGCGTCGGCGGGTGGGGCCACAAACGTGATCGGGCAATCGAATTGCGTCAGCGCGTAGCCGAGTGAGTGCATCGTGCGCATCCGCATATCGCCGACCGCTAGCCAGCGCAGCCCGTCGATGTGGCCTTTCTCGCGCAGCACGGTGTAGAGATCGGTGAGGATTTGCGTCGGATGCTCGCCCCAGCCGTCGCCACCGTTGATGATCGGCACGCTCGCCCACTTGGCGGCCTCGTGTGGCGCGCCCTGCTGGAAGTGGCGCATTACGATCACGTCGCCGTAGAACTCCAACATCTTCACCGTGTCCTTGATGGATTCCTGGTACCAGTCGCCTGCGCGCGTCATCTTGGCATCAGAGAAGCCGGTGACGTGTCCGCCCAGGCGGTGCATCGCGGCCTCGTGCGCCAGGCGCGTCCGCGTCGAGGGCTGGTAGAACGCCGTCACCAGCGTTTTCTCGGCAAGCATATCCACATTGCGGCGCTCGCGCGCAATCGGCTCCAATTCGGCAGCAACGTCAAAGACGTGGAAGAACTCGTTCCGTTCAAACTCTTTCAAAGACAAAATGTCACGACCCATAAAACTACGCATCTTGAAAACCTCCTCTTTTGAATTACGAATAGCGAATAGCGAATTACGAATAGCCGATCATAGCCTAGCATTCGTAATTCGCCATTCGTGATTCGCTATTTGCTCACCACTTTCCGCATCACATGGAACTTAAAGTGACCTGGCACAAAGTAACTGACAGAATAATCCACGACTTTTTCATCGTAACTGTACAGTTGGGCTGTTAATTTCAGCAGCGCAGAACCGGCGGGGATGTTGAGGCGTGCCGCATAGTGCGAATCGGCTTCCTCAGCGATGATGTCGGTCCGCGACGTAGACAGCATCAAGTCGCTGCGTTGCAGCAATAGATCGAGCACCGACCCGCCAAAATCGTCGCCGATGGCCTCTTGGCGCAAGTACTCCAGCGGGATGACATCGCGCAGGTCGGCAACCGGCTCGCCTTCCACGGTGATGACGCGATCGACGCTTAACACTTCGACGGGTTCGCTTTCGGGGAGATCCAGCCCAGTGATTTCCTCGGGTGTTGCCAGACGCTCGTCGATCTCAAGATGGGCCACCTTGGTTGCCAGAGCAAAACGTTTGGCCATGCGTTCCAGGCTTTCGAGGATTTCCAGACCCGTTTCGAGGATGGGAATCCGAGAAGCGACGAAGGTCCCGACCCCTTGCCTCCGCACGAGGAGCCCCCGTTCGGCGAATGTGCGCAGTGCTTCGCGCAGCGTGGCGCGGGAAACGCCCAGACGTTTGGCCAACGCTGGTTCGGGCGGCAACTGATCGCCGGGTTCCATCTGTTCGATCATACCGGCGATGGCCTCTTCGACCTGCTCGTAGGGAAGCCGAATGTTCAAAGGTGTGGGTTCAGGCACTGTCATACATAACCTCAATTTCCATTATATGTCAGTTGTCTGACAATTAGACAGGATGATATTCATATCTATGGATGATCATTGTCATATAGGGCAAATGTCGAGCGCGCAGTACATTGACTGCGCGCTCGACAAACGTTATGCTGGGCGCTTAGTAGAGAATTTCGTCAGTGTAGTGATCTTGGTGTTCTTTGTCCAGACAATCCTCGCACAACAATATATCACGTTGTTCGCGATTGGAGCAATCGATACATATCCATGTTGCTACGGTTTTGCGGCCCTCGGCCTTACAAGTCTCACAATAACGATACCGGGGCTTGTTTTGTGTTGCGATACGTGGGTATGTCACGCCCTCTTCTGGCTCAACGATCTCTTCCAGGGTGAGTGAGTGTTCGATCCAGTCGCCAAAATCGAAAACGTATTTCAGCGTGTCGCCGGGTTGAAGTTCTATGGCTGCGATGGGGGTGTCCGCCCCCGTGCCTTCGCCGAGCGGATCAACGGTGCCCAGGTCGATTTCACGATAACGTTTGCTTTTGCCGCGCCGAACGCGTTTCCAGAACCCACCCAGATGATCCCAATCGTGGCCGAAAGCATCCACGAGAATTTGATTGAAGTCCGCCAGCGTTTGTTCACCCTGGATTTCGATGCGCCGCCACAAGCTTTTGCGGTGTTTGAGCGCAGCCTTGAAGCGATAGATGGCGCGCGCCTGCTCTGGCGACAGTGAGACAGATTCTTGGGAAGCTGCTGCGTCCTCTGACCAGGCGTCGAACATATCGAAGTCTGAAAGCCATTCACTGTAGCGAATCATCCAGCCATCGAAAACCATCCGCGAATCCTGTTTAATAACTTGTAGCCAATGATCGCCAGGATAGCCATGCGGATCTTGCATCCGTGCATACGCACTCAAAATCGCCACATTGGCGTTGATCCCTTCGTGTCGCTCTGACTCCAGTGCATCAAATATCAGATCGGCCAATTCCTGATTCTTCGTTGTGATTTCTTCGCGATGTTGTTCGCGGACGTGGGCCGGTTCATATTCCAGACGAAAAAGTTTTTGATCCCAATCCTCGACTGTGATCAAGGCGTAATCCCCGGCCTGTGCTTGGAGACGTTCAAACCAATCCACAAGCTCAAATCCTGAGTGTTCTACCTCCATATCGCCTAGAAGTGAAGTTACTTTTTCCTTAAATGATTTGAGCGTTGTTGGCAGGCTTTGTCCTTCCTCATCCAACAGTCTTAGGTTTTCTAGTTGCGTGCGATGAGTCAAAAGACCTGTAAACGTAAGGTCAGCAAGTAATAGACCCCGCTCTAAGGCTTGGGGTTCCAGGAGAGCGGCAAATCTTACGCCTTGCATCACAAAACGTACAGGAATTAACGTGTTGCGATCCAAATAAAGTAACCGACCTCTCCAATCATAACGCAGTCTTTGGCGAAGGCTGCCTTTGGGATCTTTGATAGAAGAAGGCCGTATAGCTAAAACTCTTTGACAAAATTCCTCAAACGGAATCGCCCCTTCTAGAGACTCAACGACCTGTTCAATAGCTTCATCCCAAGTCATTTGTTGGTCGGTCATCATTTGTATCCTCCCATTTCTTATTATGCCTCGAATACCTACCTCTATTATAGATTCCCTGTGTTGGTTCGCAAGATATGTTTGCATCTCTTCGCCTTCGTGGTACAACAACGCCATATGTTGAGCGCGACTGAAAGGATACACGCGTGAAAGAAGCCATGACTGCCCCAGAGTTAGGTTTGTCTGTCGTTTTGCCGGTTTACAACGAATCCGGTAATCTCGAAACGTTCATCCCGGAACTCTCCAGTGTGCTGCGCGATCTGGGACGCACTTACGAGATCATCGCTGTGGACGACGGCAGCACCGACCCGAGCGTGGCGACGTTGCGCCGTCTGAAGGAACAGGAACCGCACCTTCGCATCATCCGCTTCCGGCGCAATTTTGGGCAGACCGCCGCATTTACTGCCGGTTTTGACCTTTCGTGCGGCGAGTACGTCATCACGATGGACGCCGACGGGCAGAACGACCCCGCCGACATTCCCAAGCTTCTCGAAATTATGGAGGAAGGCGAATATGACATCGTCAGTGGATGGCGGCAAGATCGCAAGGAGCCATTTCTCTCGCGCCGCCTGCCTTCGATGATCGCCAACCGCATCATCGCCAAATCGACCGGCGTGGTGCTGCACGACTACGGCTGCTCGCTCAAGATCTACCATTGGGAAGTCGCTAAGAACGTCAATCTCTATGGTGAACTGCACCGCTTTATCCCTGCGCTCGCTTCTGAAATGGGTGTGCGCGTTGCCGAAGTGCCGGTCAACGACCGCCCGCGCCGTTATGGGAAGTCTAAGTACAACCTCAGCAAGACGGTGCGCGTGATTTTGGATTTGCTCACGATCACTTTCCTCCTGAATTACATGGCCAAACCTATGCAGTTCTTCGGACTGGCGGGGCTTGCCAGCGGCGGCGTTGGTTTTCTGTTGGGTCTATATTTGACATTTCTGAAGTTGTTCGCCGGTGCGGATATTGGAACCCGGCCACTGCTTTTACTGGCGATCCTTCTGATGATTCTGGGCGTGCAGTTTGTGATGATGGGCCTGCTCGGTGAACTATTGTCGCGTACCTACTTCG
>JBJYXQ010000643.1:0-2469 GCA_046260035.1 Anaerolineae bacterium | reverse complement strand
CCGGCGACAGACACGGCAGCATCTCGACGACGTCCTAGCCGAGCTCGCTGAGCACCTGGCGGATGTACTGCCGGGCGCGCATGTCCGGCGGATGCCCTGCTGGACGCGGTCCGATCTCCTCCGCCAGCTTACGCACGTGGAGCATCAACGCATCAGATAGGAGTGCATCGGTCATAGGTCCTCCTTGCGCGGCAGTCGAATAGTCATTCGTCTCAGTAGATCACAAAATGGTTAGTGTCATAAAGTTTTCGCCATGTTGTCAAGCGGGTTAAGCGTGGTATAGGAAGAGAAAACAAGAAAGGAACTCCCGGATGACCATAGCTGAACGCGAGACACAGATTCTACGGATCAAAAGCCGCAGTTTTCAAAGCCGCCTCACGGAAGCGCTGGATGAACGGATCCGCGCGTGCGTGGTGGGCGTGGTGCAAACCATGTTGGAAGCCGCGTTGGTGGAAGAGGTACTGGCTTTTTTGACAAGTTGGCGTGGCGCACGCCCCCGCCGTTCGGGCTACTTCAAACGCCAGACCGACACGCAGTATGGGCGGATTCCCGACTTGCGTGTACCGAAGTTGCGCTGGGGGAATCCAGCCCGCGAATGGCAGGTGTTGCAACGTTACCAACGGGCGCGTCCGGGGTTGGTGGACTGGCTGGCGTACCTGTATGTGATGGGCCTGTCGTTGCGCGACTTGCAGGAAGCGTTGTATTTGTTGATGGGAGCGGTGCTCTCGCGGAGCGCCGTCAATGCGGTAACTTTGCGCGTGCAGGCGTCGCTGGACAGTGATCGTGAGCAGCCTATCCGTAGCACCCCGCCGATCCTGATCGTCGATGGTGTCTGGGTGGACATTCAATATACGGTAGAGGAGTTCAAACGCGACCGCGCTGGGCATGAACGGCAGTGTCGGCACGCCCAAGAGCGGGTGATTCTGGTAGTTATGGGCGTGTTTCCCGATGGCAGCACCTCTATCCTGCACTTTGAAGTGGCGGAGGCCGAAGAAGAAGCGCAGTGGCGGAGCTTGTGCGAACACCTGATTGCGCGGGGACTGGATCCGCAGACCGTTTCCCTGGTCGTCAGTGACGGGGCGCGCGGGCTGCCGGCGAGTATGAAGGTGTACTTTCCTGACGCCAAACATCAGCGCTGCATCACGCACAAAGTGCGCGGCATGCAACGCTATCTGGTCAACCAGGATTTGCCCGAGGCCACACCGGAACTCTCGACGTATCAGTTGCAACAACAGCGTTGGCATGAACTGAAGAGCGATGCCTATACGATCTACGAAGCCCCCACCCAGGAGGAAGCGCAAGCCCGGCTGGCCGATTTCAAGGCGAAATGGCAGACCCGGGAACCGCAAGCCGTCCACAGCTTCGCTTGGGGCTTCCAGGCGACGTTGCAGTTCTATGCCTTCGACTCGCATTTGCATCCTGTGATTCGTACAACCAATCATCTCGAACGTCTCTTTCGCGAATTCCGCACTAAAGCGGACGAAATCGGTGCTTTTCCCAATGAACAAAGTTGTTTGGCCTTGTTCTTCTTGGTCATCCAACGTGAGCACGCTAAACACGATCGCCCATTCATGGCGAAAACCTAATGACACTAACCATCCTGCATCATTCACACTTGACCGGCACCCCACCCTGCGCCGCCGACGCCTTGATCGCATCGTAGAGGCGCGCCATGCGCAGGCCAACCTCCGGCGGGCTTGGATTGGGAAAATCGCCGTTGCGCACGGCGAGGAACTGCTCCCATGCGCCCAACGATGGGGGAAGTTCGATCGGGGCAAAGTCCGGTTCCCCGTCGCGGTGGATTTCGAGCCAGCGGCCCCACGCGCCGGTGCGCACGATGGCCTTATCGCAGAAGACGCGGATGTCGGACTTGCACGTGCGGATGGTTTCCCCACAACCGTGCAGCGTGACGAGCGCGCCGGATGCCAAGCGCGCCATCACCGCGGCCAACGTCTCCACTGGACGGCCGTAGTTGTCGGTCCACGCCGCCACATCGACAAACTCCTCACCTGCCAGGTCTGCCACGGTGTTGAGCAGGTGCGCGCCCGTGTCGAACATAAAACCGCCGCCGGAGATTGCCGGGTCCTGCCGCCACTTGCCCGCCGTGCCCGGCCCCCAGCGCTGCCAGATCGTCCCACTGATACTGAGCAGCTTGCCGCATTCGCCGGAGCGCAACAACCGCACCGCCTCGCGGATTTCCGGCGAGAGGCTGCCGTTGAAGGCGACCACGAGCAAATGTCCGGTACGGTCACGCGTCTCGATCAGGCTGCGCGCTTCGTCGGCATTCATCACCATCGGCTTTTCGAGCAACACGTCCACTCCGGCTTCCAGGCATGCTTTGGCCTGGTCGTGATGGAAGGCATGCGGCGTGATGATAAAGGCCGCATCCAGATCATACTCAGCCAACAGTTTCGCCAAATCCGGCTCATTGGGCGGGAGGGGTACCTCGTTCGTCGTGAAAATCTCCGC
>JBJYXQ010000642.1:0-2484 GCA_046260035.1 Anaerolineae bacterium | reverse complement strand
CCGCCTGCCGCTTTGACCGCGGCTTCGATCCCGCTGACGGCGTAGGCCGATTCCGGCGTGCCGCCGAGAGGCGTGTCCATCACGCGAACGCGTCGCGCGCCTGCACCCAGACAGAGCTTGACCAACGCTGCGACCACGTCGGGGTTGGTGGTGGCGGCGTATTCCGGCGGGTTGTAGTTCACACAGATGTTGGGCTTGATGATGACGTCGTGGCCGGATTTGACGAAGCGTTCGATCCCGCCGATGGCGGCCAGCGCCCGCTCGGTGATTGTCGCTGAATCGCTGCCGTGCGCAACGGCTAGATACGCCTGGTTGCCGGTCGGGGCCGGGGCTGCAGTACGCCCGGAGCCCACATCACCACCGGGTTTAGCTGAACATCCCGATCCAAGCAGCGCTGCGTTTGCCGCAAGCAGGGCGGTCCATTGCAAAAACTGTCGTCGTGTCCAACGTTTCATGCTAAATTGACCTCCACTTTATCGATTGCCTCCAGTGCATGTTCACCCAGTCCGAGGGAAGCGGCGTATTCCAGCCAGGCCGTCGCTCTGTGATGCGCGGTGTTGGCATTTCCACCTGCCGCCTCGCGCGCTGCGGTGAAGAGCTGCAGGCCAATGGCGTCGTTTGCCACCGGATCAACGCTCATAAGAATCGAATCCCCATTGACCGCTGAGTTCCAACTCTGCGTGCAGATGTTCAACACATCGCCGATGATCAGGCGCGTGCGATCGCGGATGGCGTCCAGCGCGTTGAGCGCGCCCAACGCCTGTTCGATGTTCCCATGGTATCGGCCAGGTCGGTCGAACGTGCCATAGTGGTTCTTCAGCGCGAAGCTGATCCCGCTGGTGCCGTGCGTCTTGAGCAATGGGATGTTGATGAGCGCATCGCAGCTTAGTAGCACGTCGCTCATGCCGACGTCGCCATCGAGCAGTGTCCAGCCGTCGGAATAGGCGCGATCCGTGCCATAGCAGCGCACGCCCGGACCGTCCGTATTCAGCGTGTAGCCCACATTTTGCAGCTCCCGCGACAGCCGGTCGAAGATGACGATCTGTTCCGCTGGGATGCCCGCATCTTGCAGGCTCTGGGCGACGGCCATCGCCAGCGGAACGTGCGTCCAATACGCGCTGCCCGCAATCGTGTTGACTTTGATCGCGATGCGCTCGCCAGGCGCGAAAAGCGCCGCCCACGCTGCGCGTGCATCGTCCACGCCGGTGAGTTGGGTGATGGAGGCATCGAGCATCTGGCGGATGGCGTTGGGTTGCAGATTACCACCATCCCATACCCCGGCGTGACGGGTTTGCACAACTTTGCCTGACACGAGCGTGGGTGCGGTGGGAACGGGCGTGAGGGTGGGGGCAAGTGTGGGGGTGGGGGTGTTTGGGAGGGCGGTGGTCAGGTTGTTGGGTGATTGGATAGTTGCCGTAGGCGGCAGTGCCGTTGGTGTGTCGGTTGGCTTGGTAATTGGAGAAGGCGGTAGTGTTGCTGCCGGTTCGTCCGTCGGTTGAGCTGTGAGTTTGGGCGCGCACCCGGCCAGTACGCCGGTCGCTACGATTTTGAGAAAGTACCGTCGTGATAGAGAGCGGTTTTTGGAGCTTTTCCCACGATATATGTTATTCATTGCTGTGTTCCTTTCTTGATTGGAAATCCAACGTTATGCTGTTGTCCATAGGATACCTGTTCTGCGGGAAACGTCAAATGCGAGACGAATATCTTGTAAATTGTTGGGCAACGTTGTGGGGGTGTTGGCTATTGGCGCGGCCACCGGCGATGTTGGGCGACGCCGCGCAAGAGTGCGGGCAAGCCCCGGCGTTCGTAGATGGCACGCGCACGGCGGAATCCATCGCCGTAAACCGGGTCGGGGTTATCCTCCAACAGGTGGATGCAGTGACGGGCTTCCGGCGACGTTTGCTCTTGATGGAGTAGATACGCGAACAGATTGCACAGTCCTTCTTCCAAGTCTTCCGGAAGATCGTCGATGTGCTGCATAAACAGCCAGACGTGGCCCAACTCGTGCGCCAGGACGTTTTCGAGATAGGTTGGCGGCAGCCCTCCCAGCACATAGAGCGCCTCAATGATACGTGCGACTTCTTGCCCATCGCGCGTCTGTATCTGCTTGATGGTCTGACCTTGCAGGCGAGCCATCGGACCGGACATGCCCTCCGCTGTGAGCCGGGTGAGTGGCACCATTTCTAAGGGAATGGAAACCTGCCGCGTGTCCAGGCTGTAGCGCGCCAACCGCGTCTGAACTTGTTGCATGATGGCACGCGCCTGGCCTTGATCATCTACTGCGTGTTTGCGACACACCATGCAGACGACGCGCCCATCCCGGTACTGCTTGCCGCCGCCAGTCAGCCGTTGGCACACCGGGCGCTGGCAAACGTAACATTCTGGATACTCCGTTGCGTGATGGGCGCAATAACTCTCGCCCCAAAACGTCTGGATGTACTGGCCTTCGATGTAATCGCCGCAGACAGCGCAGCGCTTGCCGAA
>JBJYXQ010000641.1:0-1863 GCA_046260035.1 Anaerolineae bacterium | reverse complement strand
CGCACATCGCGCAAGAATTGGACGGCAGTCCACGTGTCGGGATGATCTGCGTTGGGGATGCGCAGGCGTTTGCCCACGTGCGCGCCCACCGCGATCAGCGTCGCCTTGAAGCCCTCGGTGGACAAATCATCCAGGTTTTCCACTTTGGTATTCAGGCGTAAATCCACGCCCAGGTCGATGATTTCCTGCACTTCCCGCTCGACAATCGCGGGCGGCAAGCGGTATTCCGGCACGCCGACGCGCATCATCCCGCCGGCGACCGGCAATGCTTCGAATACCGTCACGCCGTAACCGGCCAGCACCAGGTCTTTGGCGGCGGTCAAGCCACAGGGGCCGGCCCCAATGATGGCGACCCGTTCGTCATACTTACGCTCCGCCGGTTCAGGCGCGACGTAAGGTTGCTCATACATCTTGTCGGTGACAAAGCGCTTCAACGCCGAGATATTAATGGGATCGTCTACCAGATTCCGTGAGCAAACAAGCTCGCAGCGGTGGTTGCAGATACGTCCACAGATGCCGGGGAAGGGGTTTTCCTCTTTGATAACCCGCAATGCCTCCTCGTAGTTTCCTTCTCGGATATGCGCTATGTAACCCTGCGCCCTTTGACCGGCAGGGCAGGCGTCACGGCACGGCGCGATGCCTTTCTTCTCAATGCCATAGGCGTTGGGCACCGCTTGGGGATACAGCTTGTAGACGGCCTTGCGGTTGTTGAGATCACGGTTGAATTCATCGAACAACACAACCGGACATACCTCCGCGCAGTCTCCACAGCCGGTGCATTTCTCCAGATCAATATAGCGCGCGGTGTGTTTTATGGTAGCCGTGAAGTGTCCTGCCTCTCCGTCCAATTTGAGCAATTCGGTGTCGGTGAGGACCTCGATGTTGCGGTGGTTGGCGATCTCCACGAGCCGCGGGCTGAGGGTACACATCGCGCAGTCGTTGGTGGGGAAGGTTTTGTCCAGCGCCGCCATATATCCACCGATAGCAGGCAATTTCTCAACCAGGTAAACCTTGAACCCAGAATCGGCGAGATCCAGGCTGGCCTGCATCCCTCCAATCCCCCCGCCGACGACCATCACCGCACCGACGGGTTTTCCGTCGGACTGGGCCAGTCGGTCATTTTTTCCAGGGATAGGAGAAAAGACACCTGAGGCACTCATGCGCTCACCTCCATCTGCCGCCCTGAACACTTTTCCAACATCAGGGGAAGGGGATTCACGAGATGTTTCTTGAGACCCAGCGGACCACTTTCTATCCCGAACGCGTAGCCGACAACCTGTGAGAAATAGATAATAGGTATATTGATTGTCCGCCCCATCTTTTTGGAGATTTCGGCCTGGCGCGTGTCCAAGTTCGCCTGGCACATTGGGCACGCCACAACGATGGCATCAGCATCGACTTCCAAAGCCGCCTCAATGATGGGGATGCACAAGTCCACGACAATGTCAGGCTTGATCAGATTGAAATGTGCACCGCAGCAGTCCACCTTGCATTTCCAATCCACAGCCTGCGCTCCCACCCAACTGAGGAGCCGATCCATACTTTGAGGGTTCTCTGGATTATCGAACTGCATCACCCGGGCCGGACGCGAGACGTGACAGCCGTAGTAACAAACGACCTTCAGATCGGAAAGATCACGTCCCGGGGCAAGATGGGATTTGATGCGTTCCTCAAAGGGAGGTGTGCTGAGCAACTCCAGGGGATGGATGGTGGGTGGCGCGTCATCCAAGGGCATTTCGAGGATTTCTTCGATCTCCGCACGCAAGGCGGGGTTCTCCTCAATTTTCTTGGCAGCGTGTTTGAAGTGATAGACGCAAGCGCTACATGGTGCAATGAGCTGGTCGAAGCCCATCTGTTTGGCCC
>JBJYXQ010000640.1:0-1723 GCA_046260035.1 Anaerolineae bacterium | reverse complement strand
ATCGCGGCCTGGATGCACCAGTGACCGGGCTCAGGCGGCACCCAAACCACGCATCCGGTGGTGGCCCCACCCGGTGGTACAGTCACAGGAGCTTCTCCTACAGGATGAAACGGCACACCGATCCCGAAATTGGCGATACTGAACACGAGAACAGCGCTATGGGGATTGTCAGGATCGTGGTTGACCACTTCAGCGCACACTTCCGTGGGCTGCCCCGCGACCGGCGGCGCCGGGTGGACGGTGATTTCTTCCTGAGCATACCAGGGCCAATCACCCAACGGGAACGTCACCGAGACCTCCTGCGCTGCCAACAAATCCGACGCTTGAGCCTCATCATGCGCTTGCGTTTCTGCAACGATAGCACTGGATGATGCCTGTGCCGCCGCGAAAGCCGTGATGAGCAAAAGTGCAAGGGCCATCGTTACAGCAACTACGGACACAGCGAAAACAAAACGTTTGCTTCTCATCGCTTCCCTCCTATGGGCGTGAAAGACCAGCCACCTTCACGAAACACTTGAGGAACACCAAAAGTCTGGGGACTGGGCCAGACTCTGGCTATCCACTCACACCCCAGTCGCATGAATTAGGAAGAACAACACACCGACGATGGATGGACAAGCCGATGACTTTTCCACGAGGAAGAGCAAGGTTGTGGCACTAGGAAAACAGGGAGATAGAATAGGCTTTCGTATGAGCGTTCAGCCGAACAAATCCCGTTCGTTGAATGTCTGCGACGATATGGCCTGACGGGACTATCTCTATTGTAGTCCCAAAATGGGGGTCATGTCAAGCACTTTGCCCTTGCGAAGGCGTGCGAACCTAGGGTTCGCCTGAGCCTCCGCAAGGTTTTTTATCAAAGCAACGCACCTGCGTCTTGTAGCATCTGGCGCAGCGTCGGCACATCGATATCGCGCGGATTGACGCCATCGCGCACCGCGAGTGCGGCGGCCGCCCCAGCGGCCTCACCAATGGCAATACACGTTCCCATCACGCGCGCGCCTGCCATGCCCTGGTGCGTCGCGGAGATGCAGCGCCCAGAGACGAGCAAGTTATCGATCTTCTGCGGTGTCAGGCAGCGATAGGGGATATCGTACCAGTCGTCATCTGGCGGGTAAAGGTCGGCTTTGGCGCGCATCGTTGTGGCGTGTTCGGCAGCCCAGAAGGGGCACGCCTCCTGGCGTGGGCACTCGATGACGCACAAATGCACGGGATAAGTATTCCCCAAGGGACAGTGGATGTCGACCCACCACGAACCGCGGGCCACGGCATCGGGAAATTTGCTGCCGTTGTGGACATCATCGCCGGTGAGCACGTAATCGCCGATCACCTGACGGCTCTCGCGCGGTCCCACCTGCGACGTGGCCTGGATGTAGCAATTCTCAAATCCGGGTTGCGCCTTTAGAAGTTGCCACAGCTTCCAGACCTGCTCGCGGACGCCGATCTCGGCCTGCGTCAGATCGCGGGCGTTCGTCGAATCACCGGGCCAGCGTGTCATGTTCGGCGAGAAATGATCGAGGTGCATATCGTTGCTGCCGGTGAAACCGTTGCTGTAGAAGCGGAACTGGTCGTCCGCCATTGCTTCACGTAGTTTCTCCTTCGCGGCAGCCTTCTGTTCCTCCGTGGCGTTCTCGATGCCACCAAGGTGGATAAACGAGCCCATCGACTCGGTCTGCCCGTCGAACGCACGTCCCTGCTGGATCACAGCCCCGGCGTGAAAGGCCAC